>CALCJE010000084.1 GCA_937965665.1 uncultured Bacteroidales bacterium | reverse complement strand
AATTTCGGTCGATGACCTGAATGCCATTGCCAATGAATATAAAATACAAACTCCGCAGGATGCAGTGAGCCAGAAAATGGTGGATAAACTGTTGTATAAAGACCAGGTGCTGGATGAACTTAAAAGCCGCCTGGATGTAAAAACTACCCGCGACCTGAAATTTATGAAAATTGGCAGGTATGCCAAAGCTCCTGATTCCGATAAAAGCTCATCGCAGGATAAAATAGCTGTAATTTATGCCACAGGTGATATTAAAAGTGGCGAAGGCGACGAGGAAACCATTGGTTCCGAAACTATTTCGAAAGCCATTCGCAAAGCTCGTTTGGATGATAATGTAAAAGCTGTTGTGCTCAGGGTAAATTCGCCGGGAGGAAGTGCCCTGGCATCGGATGTGATTTGGCGCGAAATGCTGCTGACCAAAAAGGTAAAACCGGTCGTAGTTTCTATGGGCGATGTGGCTGCTTCGGGCGGGTATTATATTTCGTGCGCCGCCGATAAAATTTATGCCTATCCAAATACCATTACCGGGTCTATAGGTGTTTTCGGGATTATTCCCAACTTTAAGGAAATGTTTAACAAAAACCTGGGAATAACTTTCGACGAAGTGAAAACCAACCCGTATGCCGATTATATCCCGGTTACCCGGCCCATGAATGATGCTGAAAAGAAAATTATTACCCGCGATATCGAAAACATATACAGTACTTTTACCACCCATGTTTCCGAGGGACGAAAAATGACGGTTGCCCAGGTCGACAGCATCGGGCAGGGACGTGTTTGGAGCGGAATTGATGCTAAGCGCATCGGGCTTATCGACGAATTCGGAGGCTTAAATGATGCTATAAAAGAAGCAGCAAGGCTTGCTAAACTCAAAAATTACGGTACCCAGGAACTGCCTGAACAAAAAGATACGTTCCATCAATTGATGGAAACATTCGTTGGTGACAACACAAAAGTATCGCTTCGTACTGAGTTAGGTGCTGCGTATCCATATTACAAATACCTGAGCCGCATGAGCCGCATGCAAGGTATACAGGCCCTGATGCCCTACGAATTCGATATCAAATAAGCGCTTTTGTTAATAATACAAAAAGGCGGTTCTCCCCGGAACCGCCTTTTTCTTTGGTCATCAACGTTCTTCTCGTCTCTTACAACTTACTTCCGAAGCCTTACGCCTTACACCTTTCTAAAGTCTATTGTAACAGCAGTTTGGGATTAGGGACTTCTTTCCTATTAACCTACACGGAAGGTTATGCGAGGTTGAAATTTTAATTACCTTCTGAAACCCATTCTAATGCTATACTTTGTGTGTGTTCAGAAATTATTTTATCTTAAAGCTATTCATGATTTTTTCACCAATTGCTTGGTATTCATCAAATTGATCAATCTCACATGTCAATGTCAGAACATAGACTTTTTGTTTAACAATCCAATAATTTTGTTCAAACTTAAGATTAAACTGTCCCTGTTTTCCAGTAAAAATCACTTTTTGATATTCTTTATCAACAGTTTTCATCCGTTTACTTTCAATGATATTTCCGTTGGTAATCATTGTCTTTATTTGTCCTTCTGATATTTCCACATATTTATCAAGGTTTATATTTTGCCCTGTTAAATCTTGAATTATTAAATTGACATTTTCTCTGAATAAATCTTGTTGAGAAGTCTGTTTGGACAGAAGAATAAAAGTCGTGCCCATGTGTCCTGATTTATTTAGTTCAAAGCTATCAGGATACTGAATTGTAAAACCTGATTCATCTATGGTTTTCCAATCATTAGGGATATTTAATTGTACATCCTTTTGAGCTGTTTGTCCACAAGCAATTAAACTAAAAAAAATAGCTGACAGTCCGAATAATTTAATCAGTTTCATTTTGTTGTTTTTAATCATGGTATTTTTTAATCATTTATTAAATTCATTAAGCTAAGTCAATTATTATCGAAGGTCAGTTTTCAATAATTCGGCTTCACTTATAACTTATAACTTATAACTTATAACTTTTAACTTACACCTTACACCTTACACCTTACCCCTTACCCCTCACCCCACTCAGTGCATAATCTTAAACACCAGTTCCCGAAGTAGTTCACCATGATCGGCTGAGTAGTTATCTATACCAATTGCCCTTACATTGCATTCGCGAAGCCAGCCAATGATTTCGAGCGCTTTTTTTGCGCTGTAATTTCTATATGCATCTAAATAATCCTGTTTTGTATAGGGTGTTAACTTGGCTTTGCTCATGATGGCCGATTCCGATTTGTCGGTCAGGGAATGAATCAGCAGTACTTTACTGAAAAAGCCAAACACCATCGGGATGATTTTAAAGAGAGAGTTTTCACCGGGGTTCAGCGCGAAGTGGTTCGCAATCTGGTTTGCCTTCAGTACGTTTTTCTTTGCCAGCGCTTTCTGAAATTCAAAAATATTGTAATCTTTACTGATGCCGATATAAGTCTCAATCACTACTTCATTAATCACCTTTTCCTTAGGATGATTAATATATAGTTTGCTCAGTTCATTGTTTATTTTCTCCAGGTTTGTGCCCAGGTATTCAACCAGCATATTGGCGGCCTTATCCGAAATGGTATAACCGCTGTTTTTCACCTGGTTGGTGATCCATGCAGGCATTTCGTTTTCATACTTTCTTTTCGATTCAACAATAATTGTTTTATCGGAAGCGGTAAGTGCTTTCAGCAGTTTGGCACCCGGGGCTTTGTATTTATGGCAGATCACCAATATGGTTGATGGCTGCGGACGGCTGATATAGGAAAGAAGCAGGTTCAGGTTTTCTTCTTTCTTTAAATCCATATCCTGTGCTTCGCGCAGCACAACAAGCT
This sequence comes from uncultured Bacteroidales bacterium, assembly GCA_937965665.1. Lineage (GTDB taxonomy): Bacteria > Bacteroidota > Bacteroidia > Bacteroidales > UBA4417 > UBA4417. The sequence goes on along the minus strand of CALCJE010000084.1, from coordinate 8,498 downwards.
GGCGGTCGCCAACCATGGGAAACTGCTTGCAACTGTTAACAACCTGGGCAGCCGACGAATCGCGCCCATATAAAACCACCTGGTTAAATTCCTTTTCAATGTCGGTCAGCACATGTTCGGTAAGGTAATCGGAGAGTTCGTCGATGTAAAACGGCTCTTCTCCATAAAAAAGGTAAATGTTTACAAATGCCCTTTTCTGGAAATCTTTAACTAACTGAAAATAGGTTGATGTCATTGATGAATTTTGAAATCGAAGCGGAATGTATGACTTAAAATTTCAGGTGTTTTACCGTTACACGTTTTTCAATAAGTTGCTTTAGCGATTCGATCCCGATAATTACATGATTTTCCATGAAGTTTTCGGTCACAATTTTGTCGCTTTTCTCTGTTTTTACTCCGCTCGAAATCATTGGCTGGTCCGATACCAGAAGCAAAGCCCCTGTTGGGATTGAATTTGCAAAGCCAACAATAAAAATGGTGGCTGTTTCAAGGTCAATTCCCATGGCCCTGGTCTTTTGAAGGTACTGTTTAAATTCTTCGTCATGTTCCCAAACCCGTCGGTTGGTGGTATATACGGTTCCGGTGTAATAGTCGAGTTTCATTTCGCGTATGGTTGTCGATATAGCTTTCTGCAAACTAAATGCAGGCAGCGCCGGAATTTCAGGTGGGAAATAGTCATTGGAAGTTCCTTCTCCGCGAATGGCCGCAATGGGAAGGATATAGTCGCCCAGTGCATTAATGTGTTTGAGCCCGCCACATTTACCCAGAAAAAGGCATGCCTTTGGATTTATGGCACTCAGCAGGTCCATAACCGTAGCAGCATTGGCACTGCCCATTCCAAATCGTATCATGGTGATATTTCCGGCAGTGGCACTGGGCATCGACCGGTCTTTGCCCTGAATTTCAACATTGTTCAGCCGGGCAAAGGTCTCAAGGTAAGCCCCGAAATTTACAAGCAAAATATATTCTCCGAAATCTTCAAGTGCCGTTCCGGTATACCGGGGTAGCCAGTTATCAACAATTTCTTTCTTTGTACGCATAGGTTGTGGTCAAAATTGGTTTGGTTTGGCAAATTTAAAATTTTTAAGCCATCTTTGCAGTGATATCGGCAAGAATTCCCATATTGTTAATAAAATGCAGCAGCTAAACTTTCCTCATTTCGACTTTAAAGTCAGGAATATAGGTTCGCGAACGGAAATATTCGATCCTGTACGGCGGAAGTTTGTTACCCTTACGCCCGAGGAATGGGTAAGGCAGCATCTGATAATGTATGTTACCCTGGTGAAAGGATACCCGATTTCGATGATTGGGGTCGAAAAGCAACTGATGCTGAACAAAATGCCCAAACGATTCGACCTGGTAATTTTCAGGCGTAACGGCAGCCCGCTACTCCTGGCCGAATGTAAAGCTCCCGAAGTGGATATTACCGAAAAAACATTCGACCAGGCTGCAAGGTATAATATGTTGCTGCAAGCCGAATATTTCCTTATAACCAATGGGCTCGAACATTATCCCTGCAGGCTTGATTACCTGAACAAACAATACATCTTTATTGAAGATATCCCCGATTTTAATGATTTACAGGGAACAGCTGCAGTTTAACGGCATTGGCTGGTAAAAGCTGAAATAAAAAAAGCCGGCATAACCGGCTTTCAGAATCTCAAAATAAGTTTACTGGCATTTCAGCACATTCTTGATCTTGTCGTTCGAAAATTGTGCAAATGAGCCGTAAGCTGCCTTTTTATAGTTCGTACAGGCATTTCCTATGTCCTTTTTACCTTCGTAAGCTTTTGCGATTTCGCAATAGTAACGTGCCAGTTTTTCATTGGTTTGCTCATCCATGGCCATGCCGGCATTTGCAGCGGTTATGGCTTCGTCGTATTTTTTCAGACTGTTGTTTGATGAAGCCAGCACATAGTACAGATCTTTAGTCTTAAATCCATATTCCAGTGCACTGTTCAGTTTGGTTACAGCATCAGCATACATTTTTTTGTTATAAGCTGCAATGCCTTCCTGGTTGAGGCTGGAGCCAATCATGTTTTTAGCAGCCTTAATAATTACAGTGTCATTGGTTTTTGTTGCAGTAGTAATAGCCAGTTGCATGTTTTCGAGCATTTTGGCGTTATCACCTTTTTTCTTGTAAACCTGGCCTTTGGTGAAAATAGCTTTGCTGTAATCAGGATTTAAAGCCAGGGCTTTATCCAGGAAGAGTAAAGCGGAGTCAGCTTTATCTGCTTTATAATAAGTACTTCCCTTGCCCATATATAAAAGTACGAGTTGGCTTGCCGATTTTTCCTTGATATTGTCATCGCCATAGGTAACAGCAAATTCGCTGCTTTTTTCGTAAGCAGCCATAGCCAGGTCGAATTTTTTGTCATTCTTCAGGTTGTTACCCACATTGTACTGCCAAACAGGAATAACTGTTGTGGCTTTCATCTTTAGCGTGTCGGCTTCTTTACCTATAGCAGTGCACATTTTTACAACTTCCTGCATTTTTGCAACAGCACCGGCCATATCGGTTTTCGAAAGCTCAAGCGTTGAATTAAATGCCAGTACTGCTTCCTCTTTGGTTTGTGCCTGCAGATTTTTGAAAGAAAAAGTGGAAACGATGGTTAAGGCAAAAGCCAGGATCAGGGTCTTTTTCATTGATGTGAAAGGATTACGTTAATAATTTCGACTAAAGATTCAGTTGCAAATATACATTATTATGCATTTAAACCAAATCTTCTTTCTTTTTGCAATACCAATAACTATTCCAAATGGCCAGCATTGTTTCATTTAGCAAGGATAAATTTTTTAAAATTCAGTGATATACTGATAAACAATCTTTTACGTCTGTACTTCGCCTCCCTGTGAACCTGCTTTTTATACCCGGTTACTGTGCATTTTGTTAAAACCAGGTGTGCCGTTCCATATGAAATTAGCACCGCTAATAGCAAAAATTATTACCCTCAGTAAAAAAGAATTTGATGATCAAAACCTGGTATTGTCGGGAATTGTCATACATTTTTCTGAGAATTATTTTAATGTTTAGGTCAGTGGGAATCTACATCAAAATTTCATTCGGTGTTTGTGAAATAGATTTTTTTCATGTAGGTTTGCAGATACCTCATTTGCCCTGGATCAATCCTTGCAAATTGCTGGTGTATCTGATTTTAAATAAACTGATTACTTCTGAAAACTAATATGCTGCATTTAAATACAGCATCCAGGCGTCGGAGTTAATCATAAAACTGATCTCTTGGAATGTATTCTTAATCTGGTTGATCCCCAGTTCGACGCTGTTCAGGGAATAAACTGCAGGCTTTCGGTAATGCTGAGCCTGGATGGTTTTTCGTTCCTGGTAACGAATTCGGTTTCGGAGAAAGTGCTGAGGGTATCATCATACAGGTTGAGCCATACCGATGTTCAACCTACCGAACCGGGTACCTGGATGACCAGTGGCCATGATTATTTTGCACAGCTTAAAAAGACAGATTATACCAGTTTTTTGTGGCAAAAGGTTGATATTGCAGTTGCTTCTCCAAAAATCTCAATAGCTCCTCATTTATTTATGGAGCAGGGAAACGAACTCGAAATTATTTCGGCCGCTTACCCGGTTTCCGCTCATGAAAAAGTTCTTATTGAACCTGTTTTCGACCTCGGCCCTGTTGCAGCCACGCTAGTACCTGATTATATTACTGAGCACTGTTCAGCAATTTTCCCGGGCTGCCGGATGCGAAATGCGGCTGCTGTTTTTGTGAAAGGAATTTTACGCCGGCACTCGCAGTTAATCAGCCGCCAGGTGTTTATTAATATTCATTCGGGCTTTTTCGAAATCACTGTTATACAAGGCCTGCGGTTACTTTACCTCAATGCGTTTAAGTATGCTTCGCCTTCGGATGTTTTGTATTATGTAATCTTTGTGCTCGAGCAGCTTGGATTTGTGCCATCCGAAGAAAAAATTACCCTCCTGGGCGATATTTCAACAAATTCAACTTTGTTCCTGCAGCTTAAAATGTACTGTGGTTCGCTTAATTTTATCGAAGATCCGGATGAACTCATGTTTGGCGAAGTGTTTGCCGGAATGCCTAAACACAATTACTTTACCTTGTTAAATATACCTATATGCGAATAATTTCCGGAAGTCATAAGGGCCGCATACTTCGTCCGCCGGAAGGATTGCCGGTACGCCCTACCACCGATATGGCAAAAGAGAGCCTGTTCAATATCCTGAACAATTACATCGATTTCGAAGAAATCAGGGTTCTTGATCTGTTTGCCGGAACCGGTAATATTTCACTCGAATTTGCCTCTCGTTACGCCAAATTGGTGTTGGCTGTTGATGTAAACGGCCGCTGCATCGATTATATATCGAAAATGGCTACTGAATTTAAATTTAAAAATTTAACAGCTGTCAGGGCCAATGTATTTGCGTTCCTGTCGCGACCTGCCGGAAGCTACGATGTAATTTTTGCCGATCCGCCTTACGATCTCGAAAACCGTGAAAGTGTACCGCAGCTCATTTTCGAAAATAACTGGCTGGCCGATGATGGGTGGTTTATCATGGAACATGATAAATACATCAGCTTTAAGGATCATCCTAATTTCAGTGAAGAGCGCCGGTATGGCAAAATACATTTTTCATTTTTCCGGAAGCAAAGCGCGGAAAGTACTAAAATTCAGGATTAAATTGCTATAGCTTCGGGAATAAATTGATCAATATTGCCTCCGTGCTTGTGCACCTCACGCACTATGGATGAGGTAACCATCACATATTCAGGCAGCGCCAGCATGAAAACGGTTTCTACATCCGATTCCAGTTTCAGGTTCACCTGTGCCACACCACGTTCGAATTCAAAGTCGGCTGAGGTACGCAGCCCCCGGAGAATATACGATGCCCCTACCTTGTTGCAGAAATCAACAGTGAGTCCATTATAACTTTCAACGCTCACCTGCGGCAAATCGCTGAAAGTCTGGTTGAGCCATTCAAGCCTTTTTTCAACAGGGAAATACCCGCTTTTATCGGAGTTGACGCCAACGGCAACAATAATTTTATCGAACAAAGGTATTGCACGTCTCAGGATCGATTCGTGGCCACGGGTAATAGGGTCAAATGAACCCGGGAAAACTGCAATTTTCATAGCGGTGGTTTTGTGCAAAGGTAAACAGATATTTCTAAATTGCTCCGCCTGGTTTGGAGGTTGATCCGATCATAAAAAAACAACTGCCGTAATGTACAGCAGTTGTATTTTTAATCTTTCCTTGAAAACTGGAAATTAGGGTTGTTTATTTTTTCTTTTTTAATGTAATCATAATCACACCATTTTTCCCCTTTTCACCGTATAGCGCAGTAGCTGCCTCACCTTTCAGGATATTTATACTCTCAATATTCTCGGGGTTTTTGTTATTCTTTATAAAATCAGGATCAGGAACGCCATCTACCACTACATAAGCTTTGTCGAAGTTACTTTCAGTTGTATTTTCAGTGATTTCGGTTTTATCGCTGCCCGATTGTTTTACAGTTTTTTTGGTGTTTATCACAATAACTCCGTTTTTACCTTTTTCACCATACATCTCCGTGGCTTTATCACCTTTATAAACATTCACAGTCTCAATGGTTTCAGCATTTATTTCTTTTTCGTCGAAATCAGCTTTTTCATCACCGTCAACAATCACAATGGTTTTCACTTTCTCGGTTTTCTCGACCAGTGTATCTGTTTTTGAACCCGGTTGTTTTGCATTGACCGATTTTTTTACAGTTACCGTAATTGTATCAGGCGCTGCAACTTGTAATTGCGGAGCAGCAACATTGAGGCCGGCAGCCAGTTGCCTGGCCGACAGAAATACTGGTTTTACAATGTTTTCCGGGTTCGAAAAAGCCATCAGCAGGAATGCTGTTACCGGCAGAAGCAAAAGTGCATTTAGTCTCGCAAAACGGGTTGATTTGATTTTTGTCATCATAAGGATTCGTTTTTTAATGAGTGATTTGTTGAAATGGTGAGAGATGGTAAATATGGGGCCACCTACGGCCTGGTTGATAAGCAGTACCTGGTATTCTCCTTTTTTAAAACCTTGTTTCAGCACTGTTTCATCGGCCAGATATTCGTGCACCTCTTTCAGCGCGGCTTCGTAGAGCCATACCACGGGATTAAACCATTGTACTACCGAGATCAGTTCGACAAGCAGTAAATCGACATAATGTAGTTGCGTGATATGCGATTTTTCGTGTGCCAGTATTTGTTCTATGGCCCGCAGGTCGTTTCCGGTTGTGTGAATAAATATCTTTTTGAAATAGGCAAATGGCGTAATGGGTTTATCAGTGCAAACCAAAGTAAGCTCGTTTAATGTTTCTTTGGCTGATGTTTTATATAGCTGCCTGATCCGAATGGCCTGGTAAATTAGCCTTGCCAGCGCAAAAGCAATGCCGGTAATATAAATGAGCAGAATTATTTCATGCATACCCCAACCTGGCTGTCTGGTTTCAGGTTGGGTTACCAGTTTTGAAAAATCGATTGACGAAACCGGTATAGCTGCAGGAATTACTTCGGGGTTGAGATTAATGTGGATGCATGGCAGGATGAGTGAACTCACGAGGCCAAACAGAAGTACGATCCTGTTCAGCATAAAGTGGGTCGATTTCCGGTTCAGTATCCAGAAAAACAGGTAAAATACCCCCAGGGATATGCCTGATTTTACAAGGTATTCAAGAATTGTATCCATACTTCTTGAGATTTTTGATTCCGCATTTAATAATTTGGAGATAATTTTTTATTCAACCGGCTGCGATTTATCTTTTTGCAATTCAATTTCGGTAAGCTTGATCAGTTCTTCCAGTTCCTTCATGCTCAGGTTGTTTTCGCGGGCAAAAAAAGCTGCCATTTTTGGAAAAGAATTATTGAAATATCCTGAAAGAAATTGGTTGAAATGTTCCCCGGCATATTCTTTTTTAAGCACAAGCGGGAAGTATTCGTAAGTGTTGCCGAATTGCTTATGGCTCACAAAATTCTTTTTCTCCAGAACCCTTATTACCGACAAAACGGTTGTATACGGAGGTTTAGGCTCAGGCATCTGTTCAAGAATATCCTTTATGTAACCTTTGCCCAGGGTCCATAAAATCTGCATGACCTCTTCTTCGGCTGATGTAAGTTTTTTGATTTGCATAATTAGTGCGCTAAGGTAAAACGCAGCAAATATACAACTGTAATTACAGTAATGCAACTGAAAAAGCAGTAGATTAACTGAAAAATAAGTAAATAAATTTTAAGTGATTGTAAATGAATTAAATAAAATTAAATAAATGAGTGTTTTTTTAATTCTCTTTCAGGAAATGGTAATATTTGTTCTGAAAAATATCCGGTATTTGGAATAAAATGGCCCATTGTGCTATGCAAGCACAGGTTTATACCGTTAAGTACTGTTCGAGTAAATGTTGCAGCGAGGCATACGTATTCTGTACCGGGATATGCAGTTCAGCAGGGGCGAACCAGCGTACTTCTGTAATGTCTTCTTCCAGTTGCGGTACAAGCAGCTGATCTTCGGAGCAAATCATTTCGAACCAGTAAGTTTCTTTTAAAATTTCCTTGCCTTTCCGGTCGGTATAAATATGAAATGTTGAAGGCAGCGGTTTAGAGACTGATAGTGACGTGAGACCTGTTTCTTCCATTACTTCGCGCAGGGCACCTTCCATAGGCGCTTCATTTTTGTGCAGTTTCCCCTTGGGCAGATCCCATTTTCCCAATCTTTTTATAAAAAGGTATTCCTGTTTCAGGTTTCTAACAATTCCACCGCCAGCTTCAATTCGGGTAAACATCGCATTAAATGCGTTGCATGCCACATCGAAATTATCTGTGGTTTTTATGAACAGGTTCATGCATGAATCAGCCTCCGAAAAAAAGCTGTAAGATTCAGAAAGTGAGTGCATGCCTGTGTAATTTTCGAGCACATCATCAGGGCCCGGATCAGTTTTAAAATCGTTGCCGATAGTAACTGTCTTTTCATTCAAAAAAACTATATATCTTTGCAGCATGAGAAATAATTTTGAAGAAACCGGACTTATTACAGCCGAATCGCTTTTGCAAATTAAAGCAATAAAGCTTGATAATGCTAACCCTTTCACCTGGGCATCGGGCATAAAATCACCCATATATTGCGACAACCGTCGTACACTGTCCTATCCCAAAATCCGTACCTATCTCCGCCAGGAGTTTGTAAAAATGATCAACGAAGAGTTTGGTACCGTTGACCTGATTGCAGGTGTTGCTACCGGCGCTATTGCAATTGGCGCACTTGTTGCACAGGACCTGGGATTACCGTTTGTTTATGTTCGTTCCGAGAAAAAAAGTCATGGCCTCGAAAATCAGATTGAAGGCGTGGTAGAAAGCGGGCAATCGGTAGTGGTGGTCGAAGACCTGATTTCGACCGGAAAAAGCAGTTTAAATGCCGTGCAGGCATTGCGTGATGCAGGCTGCAATGTGAAAGGTATGGTTGCTATTTTCACCTACGGGCTTTCGGATGCT
>CALCJE010000083.1 GCA_937965665.1 uncultured Bacteroidales bacterium | reverse complement strand
TGATACGAACCTGGCAATCAGGTTCGCAAACACAGGCCCGGATTGAAATCATCGATACCAGGCCTGTTGAACTTGGTAACGATTTTGGTATTGATGATATTTATTTTGGTGAATTCACCACCTGCACTGATAGCGTGAAAGTTACGGCTTCGGTTGATTTATCGCTCGGGAATGATACTGTTATCACTCCACCTGATCAACAACTTGTACTAGCCCCTTTGTATATGACATACAGCCAATACTCCTGGAGCACCGGTGAACATACAGGATCAATAACGGTGAATCAGCCGGGTGTTTGTTGGTTGACGGCAACAGATCAGAATGGATGCACTTCAACGGATACACTGCTGATCAGGAACGCACTGAATTTTGTAGTTTTCCCCAATTCGTTTACTCCTGATGCAGATGGAAGTAACGATTTTTTCCGACCGGTGACAAGCAATATAAAGAGCTTTCACATGACAGTTTTCAATCGCTGGGGGCAAATGCTGTTTGAAACAGATAATGTTAATATCGGGTGGAATGGTTATATTGGCGAGGAACCTGGCCCAGCCGAAGTGTATTCATTTATTGCGACTTACGAATTTCAGGATATTGAAGGGGTAAAATCGTCACGCGGCATTTTTAAACTGCTGCATGATAAGTAAATGCCAATTTGAACCAGTTACACCATATCATCGTATTATTTCTTAGCTCACATTTCGCCGGCCAAATTCCCAGGTGCCAAATGCCAGTATTGCTATCGAAATGATTATAAATACGATGGTATTCGTGGTGAAAATTACAATCTCAGCGCTTTTTACAAAATTAAAACCTGGCGAATATGGGTATGAATAGGGATTGTAAGTTATAACCCGTAGAAAATCTGCATTGCGGCTTATCAAACCTGTTATACCCAAAATGATGAGTATGGCTATAGGTAATACAATTAAAGTTGAACCAATGGCAACGGGCAGGGTATGATTTTTTAGCTTCATGCTGAGCCAGTACTGTATTGAATATATTGCAGCCGCGGCAATATACGATCTTAACAGGTTCAGCACCAGCGCTGCATGATTAAAACTGGTTCCCATACCAAGTTTGGGATATATTAATCCACAGATAAGGAGTGAAAGATACGCGAATATAATTGTGAGTACCAATGCCAACCCGATAAACAACATTATGCCTGTGAATTTTCCGAGGTAGATGATGGGCCTAGGAACAGGTAGCGCCAGTAAGTGCTTGAGCATCGACGATTTAAACTCAATATTGCACGCCAGGCTGATAAGCAACACAATAAAAAAGGTAAGGAAAAACGAAGCGGAGTTCCCAAGGTTTGATATATACTGGTCGGTACTTACAACCTTGGCTTGCCTGTTTCCGATCCATATTAATGTTACCAGGAATACAGTGCATAATGGGTAAAGTAATGTGAGCCAGAAAACAAATGTACCTCTGAGTTTTAGTATTTCCGACCGCAAGACACGTTGGAATGATTGGAGATATCGTTTCATGACTGGTGATTTTCGTTTAAAAGGTGCAGAAATGATGCTTCGAGTCCGGTGGTTTCACGTTCGGCAGAGTAAATATCGATGCCATTTTCCACCAGGGTCCTGATTACAAAGGCGGCTTCTGAATTCTGATTCACAGTAACCAGCAGTTTGTTATCCTTTTCAATGGCAGCAAACCTGCCGTCAAGTATACTGCTGGCTTTCTCCAGGTTACTGGCATGTATTTTTATCACCTCTTTACCAATGGCTGCACTCAGCAGCGACTGCATGGTTCCCTGGTATACCAGCACACCGGAATTGATGATTGCAACATCCGTACAAAGTTTTTCAATTTCAGTAAGTATATGGCTCGACAGCAGTATGGTGCAATTGTGTTCCTGGTTAATTCGTGTAAGTAGCTGCCGCATCTCCATAATCCCGTTGGGGTCGAGTCCGTTTATGGGTTCATCGAGAATAAGTAATTCAGGTTCAGCCAGCAGCGCAATGGCAAGGCTCAGCCGTTGTTTCATGCCGGTCGAATATTGCTTCACCGGACGATGAGCATCAGCAGTAAGCCCAACAGCATCAAGTAATTCGGGAATCCGCACGAGCCTGAGATTTCGCATGCGTGCAGTAAGTTCGAGGTTTCGTGAAGCAACCAGGTGATCGTAAAGCGAAGGTGATTCCACCATAGCACCAATGCGCTCCAGTACATACATTTTATTGCTGTTCAATTCTTTACCGAAAATTTCAATCATTCCATTTTCGGTATGTAACAACCCCAGCAAGGTTTTTATAGTCGTCGATTTCCCTGCCCCGTTTGGTCCAAGGAAACCAAAAATGCATCCCGCTGGAACCTGGAGTTCAATACTTTTAAGTACCTGGCGCTTCCCGAAACTAAAGGATAATGCATGGGTTTGTATGATATTTTGGCGGAACGTTAGCATTTACTTGTGATTAAATTGGTTCACTCCATTTATATGATCTGGCATCTCGCTGATAAGTAAATACATACCACCGATATCCGATTCAAACTTACACGATTTCGATATGAATAGCAAATGCCTTGTGAAAAATGCAGTTTAATAATTCATTTCTATTTCAGCATGTTGGAATTAGGAATGAGTACAAATTTTGCAACCTGGCTACGCTACTCTAAAAGGTCAGTGTTGTAAATGATTGAACGATATTTATCAATAAAAAAAATCAAATATCCCTTGTCGAAAAATTATGGCAGAAAGAGTAGCTTCTTTTTTGATCAGATAAGAGTAAACCTCCAAAAGCTTAACTTTGCTTTTTAATAGCCCGGACCGCAGATGAGATTAACCGAACAGAGACTGAATGAGTTGATGAGCCCACTGGCTGCCTGCAGGATATGTCCCAGGAATTGTAATGTAAACCGCCTGCAGGGCGAAACCGGTATTTGTGGCAGCAACGCAGCTTTTAACATCAGTTCCATTATTGCACATTATGGCGAAGAACCTGTTATAAGCGGAAAAAACGGGATATGCAACGTGTTTTTCAGCCGGTGTAACCTGTCGTGCATCTATTGCCAGAATTACCAGATCAGCTGCAACAGGGGAGAAGTGAATGAACGCGTAATGATGCTGGATGAGGTGGTCGGCTCAATTATAGAAAAATTGCATTCCGGATGCCATGCCGTTGGTTTTGTGTCGCCTTCCCATTTTATTCCACAAGTAAAAGCCATCATTGAATCGCTCAGGATTTCCGGTTATAACCCGGTATTTGTTTATAATTCAAATGGTTACGATAAAGTGGAAGAAATCCGCGGCCTCGATAGTTATATCGATATTTATCTTCCCGATTATAAATATGCCAGCAATAAGTTGGCCCGGGAATATTCGAAAGTAGCTGATTATCAACAGGTAGCATTGGTAGCCATTGGTGAAATGTTCAGGCAGCGTGGCTCAACGCTGGTAATGAACGAAAATGGGTATGCCGAACGGGGACTTATTATCCGGCACCTGGTTTTGCCCGGAAACGTTCAGAACAGCCTTGATGTACTCAATCATATTGCCGGCATATCAACCTCAATTGCCATTTCGCTAATGGCACAATACGGCCCGGTTCCGGCAGTGCAACATCACCCTTTACTGAGCCGGGAGTTACTCGCTGATGAATATGAACAGGTTAAAGCTGAACTCGAAAACCTGGGATTTTACAAAGGCTGGATACAGGAACTCGAAAGCAGCAACCATTACCGTCCTGATTTTAAACTGGATAAACCTTTTGGCTGATATTTCGTATCCCCTTTACCGGGAGTATAAAATACTTGAAAAGTCGTGCAAACTAATTACTTTTACTAGCCTTTATGTACTTTTGCCTGTATAGATATGATTTCAGTTCAGCTTTTTAGTGTTAATACCCGCATAAATTTTAATTAAATCTGATTATGAATGTCCCTTTTAAAATTGTAAAGTTGACCTCGGAATTTATTCAACAGGTATTGAATGACCCGATACCAACTCATCGGCACGACCATGAAGAGTTAATTATTGTTACCCATGGAAAACCTGTTCATTTCCTGGATTATGTGCGCGAGGAACTACAATCGCCTGTAATTGCGTATGTTGCCCAGGGTAAAGTACATAATTTTATGCCTGATATTGATACCCGCGGTTGGGTGATACGATATAAAAATGAACTTGTACCTGATAGCAGGTTTAATTTCTATTCAAATTTTCTTGAACAGGTTAATTACCCCTTGCAAGCGGATTACTGCAGTTCGACACTTGATTCGCTTTGCGAAATTATGTTACGCGAATACCAGGAAGAAACAATTAATTACCAGGTGATCAAACATCTGTTAAGCGCTTTGCTTACAAAACTCGAAAAGGATACCCGGCAGGAATACCTCGACACCCAGGCTTCGAACCGATCGCAGATGGTGACCTTTAATAGCTTTCTTAAGATATTGGAATTCAATTTTATGCGGCCCGAAGGTGTCGATTATTATGCTGATAAGCTGAATATGAGTACCCGCAACCTCAACCTGATTACCCAATCGGTATTTGGAAAAAGTGCAACTGATATTATCGAAACACGGAAATTGATTGAGGCCCGTTCTCTTTTGCTTAATTCAGGCAAGTCGGTTTCCGAAATCGGTTATGATCTCGGTTACAATGAGAAGTCTTATTTTACAAGGGTTTTCCGCAAACGAACAGGAGTAACGCCTACCGAGTACCGCGAGCAGATGATGACTGCTATTTCCTGATGTTACTACACATCTTCCTGAAAGTGTAACCGATTTCGCCATAATCGGGCGTAATTTTGCTGCATCAAATTAATCATTTAAAAATTAAGAAAATGGCAGCAAAAACAACCTGGGGTATCGACCCTGCACATTCCGAAATCGCCTTTAAAGTTAAACACCTGATGATCACCAATGTAAAAGGATCGTTTACCGAATTTAGCGGGCAACTTCTTACTGATGGCGATGATTTTTCCACCGCCGAAATTTCCTTCACTATTAACCCGGCATCCATCAATACAGGAGTCGCCGATCGTGATGCACACCTGAAAAGTGCTGATTTTTTCGATGTAGAAAATTTCTCAGCAATCAGTTTTACCGATGGAAAGCTGGTTAAAACCGGCGACGACGAATTTAACCTGCTGGGTAACCTTGTTATTAAAGGCGTATCGCAGCCAGTATCGTTAAAAGCTGAATATGGCGGCCAAATGGCTGATCCATGGGGAAATGTAAAAGCTGGTTTTACACTCGAGGGCAAGATTAACCGCAAGGATTTTGGCCTTACCTGGAATGCTACACTCGAAACCGGCGGTGTTCTCGTAAGCGATGATATTAAGCTGAACCTCGAAGTTCAACTCCTGAAACAGCAATCTTAATTATTGCGATTTGAACTCGTATGAATCGAAAACGGTTTCTTCGCACATTAGCAATATTACCACTAACAGGCCTGTCCATGAATTTAAATAAACTGAAGCTTTTTACTGATCAACTTGGGAACACCGAAACCATGCCCGTGCTTTTCGTTGGGCATGGCAGCCCGATGAATGCCATTGAACAGAACGAGTTTACCGCGGGATGGCAGAGTAAGAGTAAATCGCTGCCAACACCAAAGGCAATTTTGTGTATATCAGCGCACTGGGAAACCAAGGGGACCTTTGTTACGGCTATGGATTTGCCACCTACAATTCACGACTTTGGTGGTTTCCCCCAAGCGCTGTTTGATGTGCAATACCCGGCTCCCGGAAGCCCTGAACTGGCTGAAGAAACCAAAAGGATAATTTTAAAAACCGAAGTTGGTCTCGATAATAACTGGGGCCTCGACCATGGTACCTGGAGCGTACTCAAACGATTTTATCCCGAAGCCGACATCCCCGTCATTCAGCTGAGCCTCGATTATTACCGAGAACCGCAATATCATTACGAATTGGCCCGCGAACTGCAGGCTCTGCGAAATAAAGGTATACTCATTATTGGCAGTGGTAATATGGTTCACAACCTTCGGGCACTCGACTGGGGCAGGGCCAATACCGGCTACGACTGGGCACTTGAAGCAAATGAAAAATTCAAGCAGCTGATCATGCAAAACGATCACCACCAACTTACCGGGTACAAAAAGCTGGGCTCGGCCGTGCAAATGGCTGTCCCTACTCCCGAACATTTCCTGCCCCTGCTTTATGCATTGGCGCTGAAGAATGAAAAAGATGAAATTTCATTCTTTAACGATAAACCGGTAATGGGATCTTTAACCATGACATCATTGCAAATCGGATAAATATTTCTATCCCTTTCACCATGCAATTCCCAGCTTTTCTTTACGAATTGCAGTAAAATATCTGGTAACTGAGCCAGGCATGGCTTTTGAAAGCGCATATTTTGCGCTTCCAAAAGCCATGTTTTAGCAAAATTCAGGTTCAATTATTGCGAAAGTGAAAAAAAATATTGTAGCGTATTCGTTTTCCAGGGGCAGAGTCTTGCTGCCTATATTGTTCGGGAAAATAAATTCGTAAATTTTGACTCTTAATTTATCAGAATATCCTGAATGCATTGTCCATTATCAATTTTTGGTATAGTTTGTGCCTCCAAATCCGCGTATGGAATCCTGGAATATGATAACTTTTTGTCAAAGAGTAAGATGTAAAAAGGCAAAAATTCAGGTCCGGTTTTGGATATATTGGTTATGCCCAAACTGAAAAAAAGAAAAATAAAATTAGCATATTCCGATTATTAGTTTACCTTTGCGGCAAATCAAAAAATAATCAACAACATCATGAGTAAAGGAACAGTAAAATTTTTCAATGATTCCAAAGGATTTGGATTTATCAAAGATGACGCATCAGACAAAGAATATTTTGTACACGTTACAGGTCTGGTAGATGAAATCAGAGAAAATGACCAGGTATCATTCGACCTTCAGGAAGGTAAAAAAGGATTAAATGCAGTAAATGTTAAAGTGATTTAATATATTCAAAACATTATTCTTTAAAAGCTCTGCCACCCGGCAGGGCTTTTTTTGTGTCTGATAATTTATGTGATCGAGCAAAAAAGGCAAAAAAAAAGTCAGCCGAAGCTGACTTAAAATTGGTTATTTGTTTTCGAAAGTCCAGTATTCATCTACTATTTCAGATGTTTTCTGTTCCCAGTAAGCTGGCGAGACCCTTTTACCATCCTTGGTTTTAAGGCTCATTTCGTAAACCGAAATTACCGGGTTAAAAACCAGATCGGTTACCCCGATAGTGAAAAGTACTGGCGCATCTTCTGTTTCCTGCTTTTCGCCGGCAACCAATACTTCAAATTTATTGTATTCCAGCAAGTCCTTCAGAAAATCAACCCGTTGTTGGGTTGCACCTTTTTCGACTATGGTGCAGCGAACTCCGTTAATTTCTTCTACTATATGTTTAGCTTTGAGTGGCATAGTTGTTAATTTTTAAGTAGGGTATGCTGTTAATTCCTGATAGCAAAGGTAACTGAGTCGATAAATTCGTAAACCTGGCTCCAGAACCCGATTGCAAAAATACCAATGGCACAAATCATTAATGCTACGCGGGTAGTAAGATCGCTTTTAAAAAATGCAATTGGATTATCACTTTTGTTAATAAACATGGCTTTTACAACCAGCAGGTAGTAATACAGTGATATGGTTGCATTCAGTACGGCAATAAAAACAAGCCAGTAGTAACCGCCCGATGCTGCCGATGTGAAGAGGAAGAATTTTCCAAAGAAACCGGCAATAGGAGGGATACCTGCTAATGAGAACATGCTGAGGGTCATAAGTAAACTCAGCTTTGGATTGGTTGCATAGAGTCCGTCGTAATCGTCCATGCTTTCTTTGCCTGTCATGGCCGAAATTGCCGAAACCACACCGAATGCACCCAGGTTCGAGAAAATATAAACCAAAACAAAGTATACGGTGGCTGTCATCCCGATTTTATTCCCACCCAGGATACCCAGCATTATAAAACCGGCCTGAGCAATACTTGAGAAAGCCAGGAATCGTTTCATGTTTTTCTGCCTCAGGGCAAAAAGGTTACCGATAACCATGGTTGTGATCGCAATCAGGTAAACAATATCCTTCCACAAGAAAGCGATGGAATGAAACACGGTAAACATCACCATTATAAGGATGAAAACGGAAGCACCTTTCGAAATCACTGAGAAATATGAGGTTACATTTACAGGTGATCCTTCATAAACGTCAGCGGTCCACAGGTGGAAGGGTACAAGTGAAATTTTGAATCCCATCCCCGTAAAGAAGAAAATAAATGCCAGCACCTGCATTGGCGTATTGGCATATAGTTGCCCGACAGTATCAAAATAAATTGAACCGGTTGATCCATATATCAGCGAAAGCCCGAAGAGTAATATACCCGACGATAATGCCGATGATAGAATAAGTTTTATACCTGCTTCGGCTGAGCGCTCCTGGTGATGCGTGTAGGCAGCAAGTGCAGCCATTGGAATGGTTGCAAGTTCCAGGCCCAGGTATAACATCAGGAAATCGCCCGAAGAAATCATAAAATTCATACCTACCAGTGTTGATAAAAGCAGGATAAAAAATTCGCTGATTTTTTCGCGGTTTTCTTCTTTACGCAACCAGGTGGAGCTTTGCAGCAGGATGATGAATACACCCACATTCAGGATATTCTTCATCAAAATGGTTAATGCTTCGGTATGATACATTCCGCCAAAAAGTACACCGGTTTGTGCAGGAAGAAAACCTACTACGGTATGGATGAAGAACATCGAAATGGCTATCGGTATGATCCGGGTTTTCTGACTCTTTTTCAGGTTCAGGTCGATAATGAGAACTAATAATACCAGTGATACCAGTATCAGTTCGTGTCGCATTGTCAGGAAATCGTTTATGCTCATATGCTGAGTATCTAAAGTGATGGTTAATACAATGGATTAAAAGAGCCCTGCAACAGTAGTAATGCCGCTTATTTTTTCAAGAATAGGACCAAGGCTGAAATTGATCATGTTCGAAAGCCACAACGGAGCCATACCAATGGCTGCAATAGATAACAGCAAGGTAAGTGTCGAAAGTCTTTCGTACCAAACTGCATCCGTCAGGTGCAGGTAATGGTCGTTTTTGATAGGACCCAAAAGCAGGATACCTACAACACGTAAAATGTACACTGCGGTTATAACAATTGATGAGGTAGCTACAATGGTACAAACCCTGTGGAAAACATCGGTGTGCTGGAACGAACCAACAAAAATGGTCATTTCGGCAACAAAACCGCTTAATCCCGGCAGACCTAATGAAGCTAAACCGGCAATAACATAAACAACACCAAGGAAAGGAATTATTTTCATCAGTCCACCCATTTCGTTGATCAAACGTGTATGTGTACGTCCATAAATCATCCCGATCAGGGCGAAGAAAAGGGCTGTCATAAGTCCGTGCGATATCATCTGGATCACAGCACCGTTCATGGCTGTCTGGTTCATCATCAGTATAGCAAAGAGTACAAGTCCGCAATGGCTAACCGAAGAGTATGCATTAATGTATTTCAGGTCTTTTTGAACAATAGCTCCAAACGCACCATATACAACGCTGATGGTAGTCAGAATGAGGAAAATCCAGGCCTGCTCAGATCGGAAGAGCACACGTCTGAACTCCAGTCACTTAGGCATCTCGT
>CALCJE010000082.1 GCA_937965665.1 uncultured Bacteroidales bacterium | reverse complement strand
TTGATACCCGCGAACTCACGAAGATTATCAGGGAAAAAGGAGCCATGCTTGGTAAAATCGTTTTTAATGACAACGATCCCGGGTTTCACGATCCCAATACCGAAAACCTGGTGGCACAGGTAAGTACCGATAAGGTGGTGGTTTACGGGAATGGCTCTACGCGGATTCTGCTGGTCGACTGCGGTGTAAAATACAATATTATCCGCCATTTCCTGAAACGCGATACCACCGTGATCCGGGTTCCCTGGGATTATGATTATTCAAACGAAAAATACGACGGGCTGTTTATTTCGAACGAGCCTGGTAACCACAAAATGTGCGGTGTAACTATTGCTCATCTCGAAAAATCACTTGCCCAGGATACACCTATCTTCGGCATTTGCCTTGGCAACCAACTGCTGGCGCTTGCATCAGGCGCTGACACCTATAAACTGAAATACGGGCATCGCAGCCACAATCAGCCTGTGCTTCAATGTGGTACCAACAAGGCAATCGTTACCTCGCAAAATCATGGCTTTGCCATCGATAATAAAACACTTTCGGATGAGTGGGAACCGTTTTTTATAAATCTCAATGATGGTACCAACGAAGGCATCAGGCATAAAACCCGCGATGTTTTTTCGGTACAGTTTCATCCTGAGGCTTCGAGCGGACCCACTGACAGCGAATATTTGTTTGACGATTTTCTTAAGATCATCAAAAAGACAAAATCTTAAAACATTCAGGATCTCCCCTTCGCCTCTCGCCCAATCGTCCTTCATTTATAATAAACTAGATTACAAAAATGATAAGTATAAAGAAAGTACTGGTACTAGGATCCGGCGCGCTGAAAATTGGTGAAGCCGGCGAATTTGATTATAGCGGTTCGCAGGCGCTTAAAGCTTTGCGCGAAGAAGGTATTTTTACCATCCTCATCAATCCCAATATCGCCACGGTGCAAACCTCCGAAGGTGTTGCCGATAAAATTTACTTCCTGCCGGTTACTCCTTATTTTATTGAAAAAGTCATCGAAAAGGAAAAACCCGAAGGAATCCTGCTTTCGTTCGGCGGGCAAACAGCACTCAATTGCGGTATCGAACTTTATAAATCGGGCACCCTCGAAAAATACAATGTGAAGGTGCTGGGTACACCGGTGCAATCGATCATCGACACCGAGGACCGCGAAATATTTGCTGATAACCTCCGGAAAATAAATATCAAAACCCCGCGCAGCATTGCAGTTACTTCCATCGACGATGCCCTGAAGGCTTCTGAAACGTTGGGCTTCCCGATTATTGTGCGTGCAGCTTTTACCCTGGGAGGGCAGGGATCCGGTTTTTGCTACAACCGAGAGGAATTGCTAAAACTGGCTGGCACAGCCTTTTCATACTCATCGCAGATATTGGTTGAAGAAAGCCTGAAAGGCTGGAAAGAAGTTGAATACGAAGTAGTGCGTGATTGTTACGACAATTGCATCACTGTGTGCAACATGGAGAACTTCGATCCGCTGGGCATACATACCGGCGAGAGTATTGTAGTTGCCCCCTCGCAGACCCTTACCAACCGCGAATATCACAAATTACGCAGTATTTCCATCGAGATAGTTAGAAATGTAGGCATTGTGGGCGAATGTAATGTGCAATATGCCCTCGATCCCAACTCCGAGGACTACCGCGTTATCGAAGTAAATGCCCGCTTGTCGCGTTCGTCGGCACTGGCATCAAAGGCTACGGGATATCCGCTTGCTTTCGTGGCTGCCAAGCTGGCCTTAGGTTATGGGCTTCACGAACTCAAAAACTCGGTAACCCGGACAACCACCGCTTTTTTTGAACCGGCACTTGATTACATTGTGGTAAAAATTCCCCGCTGGGATCTGAATAAATTTACTGGCGTTTCGAAGGAAATAGGCTCGAGCATGAAGAGCGTAGGCGAAATTATGGCTATTGGCCGCACTTTCGAAGAAGCCATTCAAAAAGGCCTGCGCATGGTCGGGCAGGGTACACATGGCTTTGTTGGAAATACGGATATCGAATTCAGTGATATTGACAAATCGCTTTCGGCACCCACCGATATGCGTATCTATTCCATCGCCAGCGCTTTCGAAGCCGGGTACACCGTCGACCAGGTGCATGAGCTTACAAAAATCGACAACTGGTTCCTGGTAAAACTGAAATCCATTTACGATCATATGGTGTACCTGAAAACCTTTTCACAGGTGGAAGATATACCGGTTGAACTGATGAAAGCGACCAAGCAGAAAGGGTTCTCCGATTTCCAGGTGGCCCGTTTCCTGTTCAAAAAACCGGGTAATATGCACCAGGAAATGTTACGGGTGCGCAACTACAGGAAAAAACTGGGCGTAGTTCCGTACATCAAACAGATAGATACGCTGGCTGCAGAATACCCGGCTCAAACCAATTACCTGTACATGACTTATAATGGTTCGTCGCACGATATTGAACCTGAAAAAGATGGCAATTCGGTGATTGTGCTGGGCTCTGGCGCTTACCGCAAGATCGGAAGAGCACACGTCTGAACTCCAGTCACTTAGGCATCT
>CALCJE010000081.1 GCA_937965665.1 uncultured Bacteroidales bacterium | reverse complement strand
GAAAAACAATTCCAATACCCTGCGTATATGGCGAATATCCCGAAATCAATACATCACCGGCAGAATTAGTCCGGTTGAAAGCTTTGAAACGTAGCCTGCCATCTTCTGTAATTTTCACTTCAACCAGCACATCACCAATAATTTGGGTAGTTTGGGCCGCATCGCTGTAGGTATTCATACCCACAGCCCCGTCGATGGTTACCCGGTTATCCCAGAGCTGGGTTGAGAGTGTCAGTTCAAGTTCTGTAGGCGAAATCTGGTCGCCGGGGCGGTAATTAACCCCTATATCGAAATCCTTAGAAATCTGCGAAAGCATACGGCTGAGCTGCGCGCTGATAATCTCGTAGGAAGAGATACCCAACGCAGCCGTTGTATTATTAATGCCCGAAGAAGTACTGAAAGTATTTAATACCAGGAGCGAAATCATCTGCTGGTTCATTTCGATTGCATTGCTTGTATCGATCACCGAATAGATGGCACGCTGCAGTTCTTCGGTGGCATCGGGCATTTTCAGGCTGAATTTGATTTCGGGATTATACAGGTTACCAGCCAGGTTGATGTTACAGTTAACATTAACCCTTGAACTCTGGTAATCGGCGGGAATGCCCGGTAGTCCGGCCAGTGAGGTTTTCACTTTATATATTGCCTGAAGCTGTATGTCAGCGTCGTAAGGGCTTCCGTTAAAGGTTATTGTGCCTCCTTTCTGAATCTGGAAATTCTTTTTCAGGATATTTTGGAAATTGAACATGAAATTTCCATGATCCATCACGTAGTTTCCATACATGGAATATTCGCCCCGGGTATCGACACCCAGGTTAACCAGTCCGTCGCCGAATACATCGATAGTTCCCATCTGGTAAGGCAACACAATCCCGATATTGGCATTGCGGGTAACATCCATACGCAGTTGTACCGAGAAAACCGAAGATTCAACAGGGGCCAGAACCGATGCGGTTTTCTCAACATCGCCATGTTTTTTATACTGGATAAAATCATTATCCGAGATACTTCGCGAAAAACTGATCGGAATTACCACGGCTGTGCCTTTTTCGGAGGTAACATTTGCTTTTAACACAAGATCTTCAACGGGTCCCTTCAACGTCATATTCCCGGTTGTTTTTGCCTTCCCGTAATACACCTCGTTCGGGTTATAAGGCGTATTGAGTGCTACCAGGTTATTGGCCTCCAATGTGAGGTCGAGGCCGAAGTTGGCAAACGCTTTATGACTGATGGTGCCCGAGACAGTTCCTTTGCCAAAAGTGCTGTCGGTAAGCTGGATATCGTCGAAATACATCCGGTCCTTGTCAAATTTAAAATCGCCGGTAAAAGAATATGATGTCCGCAGGTAATCGACCAGCAGTTCGGTTCGCATCAGTTTCACAGAACCTTTGAGCACCGGATCGGAGAAATCGCCGGTCAGGGTGAGTGCACCTGAGCCATAACCCCTCATACGCGAAAAAATTCCTTTCAGGAATGGCTCAAACGTCCTGACTTTCAGGTTGTCGACATCCACTTTCATATCGAAATTCTCGTGCTCCCGTTCGGGGTAAATATTGCCTACAACTTTTACCGGGTAATGTGTTCCGGCATTGCCCACATACACCACCTGCAAATCGACCGAAATGAGTTTCTTTTCGTTATCCCAATAGCTCTTTATAAGGGCATCACCCAGATTCTCGTGGTTAAAACCAAATTTAGATATCGCAATGTCGGCTGATATATGCGGTATGGAATACAACTCTGAAACAGAGACTTTTCCATTCACAAATCCATCGAAATCAATACCAATATCCTGGGTAAGCACATCGGTTTGCGAAACATTAAAATTCTTCAGATCGAGCACCATCTGGCTCAACGGGTCCGCGGAAACTGCCCCATTCAGCATAATATGGCTGTTGTTACTGGTAAATCCGAAGTTATGGGCTTCCAGGTACGACTTATCAATGATAACCAGGTTGTTTGGTATCGATTTCCAAACTGTATCGTTTATCATCATGGTGGCATCATCAATCCTGATATTCAGGCGCGGGGTTTGTTTAAATGAAATTGCGCCGGCAATGTCGCCCTTATTGTGGTCCTGTATTATTTTATCATCCCAGCTGATGCCAAACTTCACACTGTCGTCCGAGGCTTTTGCCTGGAGCTTGAATTGCTCAAGACGTTTCAGGCTGGTTGCACTGTTGTCCGATTCTTTCAGGTTTATTTTGTCGCATTCCATATTCACTACCAGGCTCTTGCCAACCGTTGAGCCTTTAAGCGACCAGTCGTGGA
The DNA here is from genome assembly GCA_937965665.1 of uncultured Bacteroidales bacterium. Taxonomy (GTDB): domain Bacteria; phylum Bacteroidota; class Bacteroidia; order Bacteroidales; family UBA4417; genus UBA4417. The sequence goes on along the minus strand of CALCJE010000081.1, from coordinate 2,604 downwards.
GGCCTATACCATTCAATACCAGCAAGGGCGATCGACCAGTAATATTAATCTGTGCCAGCGCCGGATCAAAGGTTCCCGAGATTACAGTATTTGCATCCAATTTTAGCCAGGGAACAAACATTTGGGTCAGTGAGTCGGTATGATAAAGCTGGATGGAATAATCGAAACTTCCCCGGTTTAACCGTACAGGCAAAACACCGTGAGGCGAAAGCGAAGGCAGAAATTCGTTGAACACCATGCGCAGGTAATCTGCCATATCATCGAAGGTATACTGGCCCGAAAATACCGCATTCACAAAATCGCTGTTCACCTGCATGCGCTTACCACCATTTTCGAGGGCGGTGGTCGACACCGACAGGTTCTTCATATTCAATGTTCTGCGGCCCATTGTAAAGCTGGTATTGCTAAATCGCAAAGCTCCCATCAGGTTATCGAGGGTATTGCCTTTAAACCTGAAATCGGTACTTGTCGAAAGCATCACCACTGAATCAGCGGTCATCAGATCCAGTTTTGCCAGGTTGGCATGTGTGATATCAGCCTGGAAATCGAAAGCAGGAAGTTCCTCGGAGAAATCGGCAGAACCTAAGAAATTAAGGCCTAACAGTTCATCGTTCACATACACACCACCCGTGAATCGTTTTTTCCTGAAATCGCCGTCAACATTAATCAAACCAATGGTATTACCTTCGTATTGCAGGTTTGTGATTTCGCCTTTTGCGGTGAGATCAGTGCGCTCGAGCGAAAAATTCTTGCCTTTAACGATGGCATACAGGTCCAGGGTTCCAAGCTGCGGCATGTCGAGCAGCTTTCCGGCATTAAATGACCCAACCAGTATTTTACCATCGTACTCATAGTTGTGAGCTGCTTTATTGTTGGTCAGCAATATATCAGTTGTAACCTGGCCAAGGTCGGTTATAAAAGTAGCCTTTGATACAAAATCGTTGTAAAAACCGGTAAAGCGGCCATTAACACTCACATTGCCAAGTTTACGAACTGCCTCAGGCAATACCAGGTGGCTATTGCCATCGGCCGAAGGCAGTGTGAATGATTCGATATCGGCTACACTGCTATAAAATGCATTCGTTTTCAGGTTTATAAATGTATTTTCAATATCGGGCAGCCCCACCATATTGATATTCCCTTTAAAACTGGTGTAGTTTCCAAACGCAAATTCGAAATCCTTAGCCGAAAAAGAGGAAACCGTGCCTTTTATTTTTCCAGAAAAGTCGAAGACCTCCTTCATGCCGTAAATGTCAGGGGCAAACGAAACAATATCCCGCATATCGAGTTGCGAAGGTTTTATATTGGCCGAAATCCGTATGCTATCCAGAAAATCGTCGTAAGCGCTCCAGTTATTATATTCAAACTTCAGGTTCATCGATAAACGGCTGTTATCCGTTGTAACCTGGAGGTTCTGAGCATCGATACCCCTGGGGCAAACTATAGCCTGCGTTGTAAAATCGGCTAGCCTGAACCCGCTTTTTTCGCGAAAGGTGAGTTGCCTGAAATCGCCAAGTATACTGTCGCCCTGCAGGCTGATGTTATTTACTTCGAGGTTCAGATCGGACAGGTTCATATCCGAAAAATCGATTCCTTTGCTGGGTGCCATATATCGCTCATCGCGATGCACGAAATGTGATTTCGAAATTTTTAAATTATTCACCCGGATAATCCACGGGGCCGAAGGCGTGGTATCCACCACCGGTGACGAAAAATAATCTATAATAAACTGCAGGTTCATGCTGCTGTCGCCCCTGTAATAAACCAGGTTAATATCAGCATTTCCCAATGCAATTTCTTTGAGCACAAGTTCACGTTTATTTACATCGATGCTTTTTACATCAGCCTTTATTTTTTTTGCCTGGAGTATAACCTGGTGATGCTTGTCCAGTATACGTATATCGGTAATTACCGCATTGAGGAACCAGTTAAGCCTGAAGGACCCGATACTAACCTCGGTATGGAGCTGTGCCGACAGGTATGCGGCCATTTGCCGAGCCATAAATGTTTGTGCCGGCGCTGAGCGTAGCATTACAAAAGCAGCCATCGGAGTGAGCAACAGCGACAGCAGCACTATTAACAATATGCTAACAGGTTTTTTGATATTTTTGCAACTTAATACTTTATAAATCCCCGCCAGTTTTAAACAGGCCGAAACTGTTTAAATACCAACGGAAAAACTAATTCCCTTATTATGCCTGCATACATCCTTGGTATAGAATCATCCTGCGACGACACGTCGGCTGCCGTTCTGAAAGATAATATTGTACTCTCCAACATCATTGCTAACCAACAGGTTCATAAAGATTTTGGAGGTGTTGTACCTGAGCTTGCATCCCGAGCCCATCAGCAAAACATTATACCAGTAATTGACAAAGCACTTAAGACTGCAAATATAAGTAAAAGCGAGCTAAGTGCGGTAGCTTTTACACGTGGCCCCGGGCTACTGGGATCCTTGCTGGTAGGGACTTCTTTTGCCAAATCATTTTCGCTGGGATTAAATATTCCGCTCATCGAAGTTAACCACCTGAAAGCTCATATACTGGCCCATTTCGTGGTTCAGCCCGGTAAAGAAAAACTATTGCCCCGGTTCCCCTTCCTCTG
>CALCJE010000080.1 GCA_937965665.1 uncultured Bacteroidales bacterium | reverse complement strand
CTGCTGGTTTATACCTGGCAGTCCTGCACCACATCCCACCACGCCGGCTATACCACCTTCGGTAATCGCAACCGAACCTGCCACACGCGATCCACCGGAGAATCCACAGAGATAAACAGCCTTTTTTTCAATGCTGAACCTGGCGGTGAGATCAGCCAGCATACTCCGGTATATGGCCGTGGTTTGCTGCATAGCCATTCCGTTTTTCGAATTATTCGACCCGGCAATAATAAAACCATATTTTGAGGCTTCATCGCTGAAAAGGTTTACGGGCAAAAGCCCATCGCCATGCGAATCGAATAAAATAAGCAGCGGTAGCGGTTTCCCCTTTTCGTATTGCGGAGGTAAATAAAGCGCATAATTCAGGTTGGTATCGGCTGTACAATTTACATGCGGGTAAATCTTCGAATTGCTGAAACCCTTTTCCTGCCCCGAACCACAGGCTGAAGAGAGTAAAATCAGCATTAAAAAGGAAATACTGAAAAAGAGCTGTTTCATCATGTTGAAAGCAATTGTAATGCAAAGATCGTTTTTTAAGCATTTAATTTTAGCATGAGTTTTAAATATTAAGAACGCTATTATTAACTATTCAAATAACCGAAACCTGTCCTGCAGAAAAAACTGTAAAAAAATCTCAGGATCATTTTGTTCAGTGGTAAAAAATGACGTTGTGAGAACTTGACCAAAAATTTAAAAATATATTGCCATTTTATGTTTTTTATCAAAATAATGTATATTTGACCTCTCCTTACAAATAAAAAAACCTGATTTAAGGTATCATGCTTGGATTTAAAAAATTGAGGTTCAAGAACATAAAGAAACGTGATGAATTCGTGTTTTCTGTATGCCTGTAAAGTATTGAACCCATTTTTTAAACTTTTAGATTTACAAGTATGGAATTGCCTTTCGCAGAACCTTTCAGAATAAAAATGGTGGAGTCCATCCGCTGCAGTACCCGCGAACAAAGGGAACAATGGATAAAAGAAGCCGGTTATAACCTTTTTAACCTCCGAAGCGACCAGGTTTTTATCGACCTGCTTACTGATTCGGGAACCGGTGCCATGAGCGACAAACAATGGAGTGAAATGATGATCGGCGACGAGAGCTATGCCGGCGCATCTTCGTATTTCAAACTCAAATCGGCCATTAAAGATTTACTGGGTTTCGATCATTTCCTGCCCACTCACCAGGGGCGCGCAGCCGAAAATGTACTTTTCAGTGCACTGGTTAAAGAAGGTGATGTGGTACCCGGAAATTCCCATTTCGACACCACCAAAGGCCATATCGAATTCCGTAAAGCCGAAGCCATCGACTGTACCATCGACGAGGCTTTCGATACCACGATCAATCACCCGTTCAAAGGAAACCTTGACCTCAACAAACTTGAAACCGTTTTGAAAAAATACCCGCGCGAAAAGGTTTCGATGATTATTGTTACGGTTACCTGCAATTCTTCGGGTGGGCAGCCTGTTTCGATGGCGAACCTGAAGGCGGTTAAACAGTTGGCCGAAAAATATAATGTGCCGGTAATTTTCGATTCGGCACGTTTTGCCGAAAATGCCTATTTCATTAAAATGCGGGAGGAAGGCTACCAGCACAAGAGCATTCGCGAAATTGTTGCCGAAATGTTCACTTATGCTGATGGCATGACCATGAGCGCCAAGAAGGATGCCATTGTTAATATTGGTGGTTTTATCGCTTTGCGCGATGCTGAACTGTTTCGTAACGCTTCGGTTTTCAGCATCATGTTTGAAGGATTCCTTACTTACGGAGGACTTGCCGGCCGCGACCTCAATGCCCTGGCACAGGGACTGTACGAAGGTACCGAATACGATTACCTGCATTACAGGATCAGCCAGGTGGCTTTCCTGGGACAGAAATTAACTGAATTTGGAGTTCCTGTGCAGCTGCCTTACGGCGGACATGCTATTTTTGTGGATGCCAGCAAGGTGCTCTCAAATGTTCCCAAGGAACAATTCCGGGCACAGACCCTTGCTGTTGAATTGTATATTGAAGCCGGAATACGTGGCGTTGAAATTGGCGCCATACTGGCCGACCGCGACCCGGTAACCCGCGAAAACCGCTATCCCGAGCTGGAACTGCTCAGGCTTGCCATCCCACGCCGTACCTATACCAACAACCATATGAATTATGTGGCAGTTGCCATGGCGAATGTGTACAACCGCCGTCAACAGATTACAACCGGGCTAGTTATTGAAGAGGAAGCACCTATACTGAGGCACTTTACCGTAAAACTCCGCAAAATCTGAACCTAATAATTAACGTACATAAAATAAGGTACGATTTACAATTGACCAAGTACGATTGTTGTTCAGCATCGTAAGTCGTAATTTGTAAATCGTACCTTTCGTTTTTAATCCTCCCCAATCGTACCTCGTACCTTGTAAATCGTACCTATTATTATTCTTATTTACATTTTCACTACAGGAGGTGGCACATCTTTTCCCTTAATAGGAACAATTCCACCCATTTCGCTAAGTACATTCACCAGGTCGGAGCCGGTTGGAACCACTATTTTGGCATTATTCATCAAAGCCGTTTCCATAGCCTGTATTCTTCTCAGTAACTGGGCATTCCCGATAAAATATTTTTCAGCAGCTTCGTTTACCAGGGCAATGGCCTGGGCTTCACCTTCGGCCCGCAGAATGGCAGCTTGTTTTACCCCTTCGGCTTTACGGATCTCGGCGCGTTTTTCACCATCAGCCTTAGTTTCCGTGGCGGTTGCAAAGTCGATAGCAGCTATTTTTTCGTTTTCGGCTTTTACAATCTTATTCATGGTCTCCTGAACGTCTTTCGGCGGGTCAATTTCCTTCAGCTCGGTACGTACAATCTCGATACCCCAGTTGTGGGTTTCATCCAGCAAAGTGCCATGTAACTCCTTATTAATCTTTCCGCGCTCACTGTTGGCCGATTTCAGGGTCATGGTGCCAATGATGTTACGCAGCGTTGTGCGTGCCAGGTTCACAATCTGGTATTCGATGCTGTTTACATTATACTGCGAGTTTTTAACGCTCTCCTCATCCGGTTTTATTTTGAAATAAACCTGGGCATCCACGCGGGCATTCAGGTTGTCGTTGGTAATAATTTCCTGGGGCTCAGCATTGATCATTTTCTCGGTAATATTGATTTTGTACATTTTGTCAATACCCGGTATAATCCAGTTGAAGCCCGGAGTGGCAAAATGATGATACTTTCCAAGTCTTTCGACCAGGGCCCGGTTGGTGGGTCGTACAATGCGGATGCCTGCAAAAAAGAACAGGACAACAATAACAATAAGCACAGATAACAGATTTTCCATTTTGATAGATTTAGATGTGTTTAAAACCGGAAAAACATCCGGAAATGTATTAGCACAAATATACCAACATAAAATATGAAAAGCAGTCTTTTTTGTAAATTAATTTTTGAGCTATAGTACAGTTCAGAATAAAAATTTTATCTGAAAAATTGATTTCATAAACCAGGTAAAATCAATAAACAAGTTCCGGGAATTATTTCCAATAACAATCACAGGCCGTTCATTTTAAGAATTATACATAAAAACAGATTGGTCAGAACTTCTATTTTATCTTCCAGAAATAGTATTCCGGATTAAAATGATACGGATCATTATTCGACTTGAGTGTCATTACTGTGTCAGAAATATAAGTCAGATCTACATCAGATATGCCAAAAATATGTGATCCGGCATAGGAACTATATGGGGGGTAATGAGCACTGAAAAATAATTTCAGCTTGTCATCCGATTGTGAAACAATTTGTATTTCCCCATCTTCTACAGGAGAAATTGCCGTGCTGTAAATGGAATAAGTAAGGTCGGGATTGATGACCAGTTTATCATAAATAATGCTGTGCATTACATTTACGCCTGCACTATCGTACACCACTACGGTTGGTTTCCAATTTCCATACATGGAGTTGTATTTGGAGTTCAGGTTATCTGTATCTTCAGTAGTACAGGCAGTTACACCTAACAAGATGCCGATTAGAATAATTGTAATTCTCATAAATTCACTTTTATTAACTTAGAATAAAATAACTTTTATGTTTCAATCTTGAATTGAATTTTAATTGTATTTCCTGAATATGGACTGAATATTAGTGTAAAGTTAGTGATTTTCACCTTCATAAATCACAATAGATATTTTAACCAGGTTGTTTATTGTAAAGTTGATGAAAACTTCTCAAAATTGTCGTTAATTAAGTCGTGGATTTTCACATTTTCAAATCTTTAATTTATTCTTTACCTTCGCAATTCCGAAATTTCAAATTCTCATCATATGAAAAACATTGATTCTTACGATTTTACAGGTAAGCGCGCCCTCATCAGGGTTGATTTTAACGTTCCGCTCGACGATAATCAGAAGATTACCGACACCACCCGTATTGATGCCGCATTGCCTACCATTCGCAAAATACTTGCAGGCGGAGGTTCAACCATACTTTGTTCACACCTGGGCCGGCCCAAGAAAATAGGCGAACCTAAACTGTCGCTCCGTCACCTGGTTCCATACCTGGAGCAGGTTCTGGAAATGCCGGTTAACTTTGCCGACGACTGCATGGGTCAGTCAGCTGCAGATCTTTCGGCCTCACTTAAACCGGGCGAAGTGCTGCTGCTCGAAAACCTCCGTTACTACGAAGAAGAAGAAGGAAAAGCACGCTTGCCCGAAACTGCTACCGACGAGGAAAAAGCCGCTGCTAAATCGCGCGTTAAAGCTGCACAGAAAGAATTCACCAAAAAGCTGGCCAGCTATGCCGATTGTTATGTTAACGATGCTTATGGAACCGCTCACCGTGCCCATGCCTCAACTGCCCTGGTTGCTGCATATTTCCCCAACGATAAAATGTTCGGTTACCTGATGAATAACGAGGTAAGCAACATAACAAAAGTGTTGCACGAAGCACAGCACCCGTTTACAGCTGTACTCGGTGGCGCTAAGGTTTCGAGTAAAATCGAAATCATTAACAACCTGCTCAGTAAAGTTGATAACCTGATCATCGGTGGTGGTATGATGTTTACATTCATCAAAGCCAAAGGCGGGCAAATTGGCGGATCGCTGGTCGAAAACGAATATATCGAACTGGCTAAGAACATTATGGCCGGTGCCGAAGAACTGGGCGTTAAAATCCTCATCCCTACCGATGCGGTGATTGCCAACGCTTTTGCTGATGATGCCGAGCGCAAGGTCTGCAAATCCAACGAGATTCCTGATGGATGGCTGGGTATGGATATAGGTCCTGAAACCATTAAATATTTCAGCGAGGTGTTGGTGGGCTCAAAAACCATTTTGTGGAACGGCCCCATGGGCGTTTTCGAAATGTGCAACTTCCAGAAAGGTACCAAAGATGTAGCCCTGGCCATTGCTGAATCAACAGCACAAGGCGGGTCCTCGCGGGTTGGCGGTGGCGACTCGGTGGCTGCTGTCAATAAATTCAAGCTTGCCGATAAAGTCAGCTATGTATCCACCGGTGGTGGCGCCATGCTCGAATCTATCGAGGGCAAGGTGCTTCCAGGCGTAAAAGCTATCCTGGAAGACTAGGTTAAATAACCTAACCTGAATAAGACAGAACTAAGAAGTAATGAAAAACATATAACATTAAATTAAGAATGTAAAAGTAAGGGGGCTTGTGCTACTTTATCATTTAGTGTTTTGTGTTTAGTGTTATTAATTCAAATTTAGAACTTCTTAAATTCTCAGGAAGAAGTACTACAATCCATTATTGATTAATTACTTCAAGAATTAACATACCATAAAATAAACGAAGTTAAAGGATAAGCTACTAAATATGAAATGCCTGGAGTATGTAAAGTACTTCAGGCATTTTTGTTTTCTGGCTTGCTGAATTAAAACTGAGTAGAAACAGCTTCGGTATGAGTTCAAACATCTTCAGTAAGAGTTCAAACATCTTCAGTAAGAGTTCAAAATCTTCGGTATGAGTTCAAAAGTCT
>CALCJE010000079.1 GCA_937965665.1 uncultured Bacteroidales bacterium | reverse complement strand
GCGGCGGCTGGTCTGGCTCTTTCCACAACCGGTACGGGTAGCTCCAACGGCAATGACAGGCTTTGTGCTTTTTACCATGGTTTCGCCCGGGCCCAGGAGGATAAAGTTAGCTCCACAGGCATTTACCAGGGCGCTTACATTCATTACCCGAGGGTACGGAACATCGCTGTAAGCGAAAACGCAATCAACTACATTAAATTCTTTTATCAGTTTTGGCAGATCCTGCTCGGCATAAATCGGAATGCCATTTGGGTAAAGATCGGCACCAGCCAGTTCTTTTGGATACTTACGGCCATCAATGTCAGGAATTTGGGCTGCAGTAAAAGCAACAACATTATATTCAGCTTTTCCCCTGAAAAATGTGTTGAAGTTGTGAAAGTCGCGCCCTGCAGCTCCGATAATAATTACATTACGTTGCATAAAGGATTTTTTAAAGTTTAACAGTATGTTTAGGCATTATTTAATTGCGATGATGGCTACAAAGTTAAATGTTTAAACTTGCTGGCAAAATTTTTTAAAAACTTCTTAAACCTAATGATACCAATGGTTATAGGATGTAAAAATTTTATATATGTTGATGCTCTAGGTTTATATAAATTTAATCTTCTATAAGTCAATACCAGCAAGGCTTACAGAATAGTATTTTTTGAAAAAGGCTATAAAGGTATTCCGTAATCCACCTAAAAAACGTATTTTTGCATTCTCAATAATAATCCCCGATGATTGAACAGATTTTAAATGCTGCGGTGACCAATGCCGTTAAAACATTATATGACCTGGATGCAACCCCTTCGCAGGTTCAGTTACAGAATACCCGTAAGGAGTTTGAAGGTGATTTTACACTGGTGGTTTTCCCGTTCACAAAGGTTTCGCGAAAATCGCCCGAGGCTACGGCTGCCGAAATAGGGGAGTACCTTCAGCAAAATGTTGCCGAGGTCGAAAGTTTTAATGTAATCAAGGGTTTTCTTAATTTGTCAGTCAGCAGGAAATACTGGCTTTCGTTTCTGGCCGGTTCAGCTAACGAACCAAGATTTGGATTCAGTGAATCACAGGAAACCAAGCCGGTGGTTGTTGAATATTCGTCGCCAAACACCAACAAGCCACTCCACCTGGGGCATATACGCAATAACCTGCTGGGTTTTTCGCTTTCGCGGATACTGCAGGCTGCGGGTAAAAATGTGGTAAAAGTAAACCTTGTAAACGACCGCGGCATTCATATCTGTAAAAGTATGCTTGCATGGCAGCGCTGGGGCAACAACGAAACACCCGAAAGCAGCGGTCTGAAAGGCGATCACCTGGTGGGAAAATATTACGTAGTTTTTGATAAGCATTATAAGGATGAGATTTCGACACTGGTAGCCGGCGGAATGCAGGCCGATGAGGCTGCCAAAAAAGCGCCGTTGATCCTCGAAGCGCAGCAGATCCTTCAGAAGTGGGAAGCCGGTGACGAAGCGGTAATTAATCTCTGGAAAAAAATGAACGGCTGGGTTTACGATGGCTTCGCGACTACTTACCAGACACTGGGTATTGAATTCGACAAAACCTATTACGAATCGCAGACCTACCTGTTGGGAAAGAAGCTGGTTGAAGAAGGTGTTCAGAAAGGTGTTTACGCACGCCGCGCCGATGGATCTGTATGGATTGATCTTGCCGCTGAAGGTCTGGATGAAAAGTTACTCCTGCGCAGCGACGGTACTTCGGTATATATTACCCAGGACCTTGGCACTGCCATGCAGCGTTACGATGAATACAGTCCCGAACAGCTTATTTACGTAGTTGGCAACGAACAGGAGTATCATTTCAACGTGTTAAAGGCGGTACTTAAACACCTGGGGTGCGACTGGTCGACAGCCATTTATCATTTGTCGTATGGTATGGTTGAGTTGCCTGCCGGTAAAATGAAATCGCGCGAAGGTACGGTAGTTGATGCCGACGACCTGATGCAGGAAATGTTCGACACCGCCGAAGCCATGGCGCGTGAACTGGGTAAAATTGAATCTTTTGAAGACGAAGAAGCTAAAAAACTATATCGTACCATCGGGCTTGGCGCTTTGAAATATTTCATACTGAAAGTAGATCCGAAGAAAAACATGCTGTTTAATCCTGCCGAGTCAGTGGATTTTAACGGCAACACCGGGCCATTTATTCAATATACTTATGCCAGGATTAAGTCGGTCCTCAGGAAAGCAGATGAGGCAGGTTATGTGGTTTCATTTTCAGCAGATAATTCTGTTACGTTGCGCCCCGAAGAGAAAGAATTACTCCGAAAACTACATGATTTCCCGGCCTTGGTGATGCAGGCTGCTGATATGCACAGCCCTGCGGTTATTGCCAATTATGCTTTTGAACTGGCCTCGGAATACAACCGCTTTTACCATGAACTCACCATCCTGAAGGAAGAGAACCTGGATAGCCGTAACTTACGCCTGAGCTTATCGGGGTTTACAGCCAGTGTTATAGCCAATGCACTTTGGCTGCTTGGTATTGAAGTCCCTGAGCGGATGTAAAATACTGTTTTACCCAAAGTAAATATTACAGGCTGTAAAATAGTGCTGTTAAAAAAATGCCTTATGGCTGGCCATGCAAAAGCAGGTTAACCATAAGGCATTAACTTAAACCGGGAGTTGGTTTTAAAAGGAACTATTTTTCCTCCAAACTGAAAGAGTATGGTTTATCGCTCTTATTCAGGGTTTTGGTTTTATTGGGTTTATTCTGCATTTCGAATTCTATGGTTGCACCAGTTTGCAACTGCTTATACCCGAAATATTTTTTCGTATACGGCTTGCCATCCACTTTAATGGCGTTTACATAACGGTTTGCATCGCTGTTAGCAGGTGCTTTAATCGTTACGGTCTTCCCGTTATCAAGCTTCAGGGTGGCTTTTTTGAAGAGTGGTGCGCCAATTACATATTGGTCGGTACCCGGGCATACCGGGTAAAATCCCAGTGCTGAAAAAACATACCAGGCCGATGTTTGCCCGTTATCCTCATCACCACAATAACCATCAGGGTTGGGGGTGTACATTCGGTTCATTACTTCGCGTAACCAGTATTGGGCTTTCCACGAAGCTCCGGCATAATTATATAAATAAATCATGTGTTGTATGGGCTGGTTGCCATGTGCATAGTTGCCCATATTCATGATCTGCATCTCTTTAATTTCGTGGATACAGAAACCATAGTAGCTATCGTCGTAAACCGGTGGCATTACAAACACTGAATCGAGCATGCTTACAAAGCGATCGTTACCACCCATCAGGTCAATTAATCCCTGCACATCGTGGAAAACACTCCATGTGTAATGCCAGCTGTTGCCTTCGGTAAAAGCATCGCCCCATTTAAACGGGTTAAAAGGTGATTGGAAGCTGCCATCGCTGTTGCGTCCGCGCATCAGGTTTGTTTCCTTATCGAATACATTTTTGTAATTGATAGCTCGTTTCGCATACAGGTCAATTTCGGCCTGGGGACGGTTTAGCTTTTGGGCCATTTTCATGATACACCAGTCGTCGTAAGCATATTCGAGTGTTCGGGCCACGTTTTCAGGAATGTTAACATCGTAAGGTATGTAGCCCAGCTTGTTATAGTATTCGTAGCCCCAGCGGCCTGTCGATTTTATTTTGGGATGACGGTTGTTGGCCCCGTTGAGCAGCGCGCTGTACAAGGTGTCGGCATTATAATTCCCAATGTTTTTTAAAAAAGCATCTGTTACAATCGAAGCCGAATTATTGCCTACCATACAGTCGCGATGACCGGGTGAAGCCCATTCGGGTAAAAATCCGCTTTCAAGATAAGTATTGATCAAACCCTGCTGAATTTCGGCATTTTGCGATGGAAACATCAGGTTCAGGAAAGGGAACAAGCTGCGGAATGTATCCCAGAAACCACTGTCAGTATACAAAGGGCCCTTGCAAATATTGCCATTGAATGGACTATAGTGGTATTTATTGCCATTGTTATCAATTTCGTAAAGCTTACGCGGAAAAAGCAGGGTACGGTACAATGATGAATAGAAAGTGCGGTATTGATCAAGATCGCCACCTTCAACTTTTACACGGCTGAGAATGTTGTTCCATTGCGCCCTGCCTTCTGATTTTACGGTTTCAAAATCTTTCTGGCCAATTTCTTCCAGGTTCTGGTATGCCTGTTCGATACTTATAAATGATGATGCAATTCGCACATTAATAATTTCGCCTTTATGGGTTTTAAAACCAACAATGGAGCCCACATGGCTGGCTTTCAGTTCTTTTTCCGTGGGTTCGAGGGTGTTATCCTGCCAGGTTTGGGCTGATAGGAATGGTTTGTCAAAAACAATAACAAAATAGTTTTTGAAATTTTCGGGAACGCCACCACGGTTTTTGGTAGTATAACCTTCAATAGTATTCTTTCCGGGGATAATTTTAATGTAAGATCCTTTATCAAAAGCATCTACCACAATGTATGATTCATTGCTTTCTGGAAATGTAAAACGGAATGCCACGGCGCGTTCGGTAGGTGTAAACTCGGCTTTTACATCGTGGTCGGCCAGGTATACGCTGTAATAGTAGGGAGTTGCAATTTCGGCTTTGTGTGAAAACCAGCTTGCGCGGTCCTGCTCTGTAAATTTCTTTCCACCGGTTACCGGCATGATCGAAAACTGGCCATAATCGCCGATCCATGGGCTGGGCTGGTGCGTTTGTTTGAAGCCTTTTATTTTGTCGGCCGTATAAGTATAAGTCCAGGTGTCGTTCATATCGGCAGTTTGGGGCGTCCAGAAATTCATACCCCATGGGCGGGCAATAGCCGGGTAAGTGTTACCAGTTGAGAGAGAAGGCTTCGACAGGGTGCCGATTAAAGGGTTTACATAATCAACAGGGTCTTTTTGAGCCGAAGCAAATAAGGTTATGCCCAGCAAAAAGCATAACAGCGCATTCTGAAGTTTCATATGATTTGGTTTTGTTTAGGGCCATGTAAGCTTATGAAAATTCGTCTTTGGAATGGTATTTGACAGAATTCTTAAAGCACTTAAAAATTTTCGTGCAAAATAACATTTAATTTGCAACCTGCCGTCACTCGTATACAACCTTTTGAAATTTGTTTGCACCTTTTAGCTGTATAAAATTATGATACTTGCCATGAAACGAATTTTTGTAATAATAATTCTCCTGGTTTGCACTTGCTTTGCATTTTCATGCAGCAAGGAGAAGTCCGACACCATTTCCATGTTTACCCCGGTAAACCTGAGTGCAGACCAAAAACAGCTTGTTGTCAGCAGCAATGCCTTTGGTTTCGAATTTTTTAAGAAGGTACATGAAGTTTCCGGCAGCAGTTCGAACCTGATGGTTTCGCCACTGAGCGTAAGTATGGCCCTGGGTATGGCACGCAACGGCGCCGCCGGCAGCACACTACAGGCCATGAACAACACCCTCGGCTTTGCAGGCATGAGCGATGCCCAGGTAAACGAATCGTACCAGCACATTATCGGAACTTTTACCTCGCTCGACCCAAAGGTTAAACTGCAGATCGCCAATTCAACCTGGTATCGCGACGGTTTCGAGGTTGAGCCTTCGTTTATCAGCACCAATCAACAATATTTCAACTCCGAAGTTACGGCCCTCAATTTTGCCGACCCTGCTGCAGTAAATACCATCAATGGCTGGGTGAGCGACAAAACCAATAAGCTGATCCCGACCATTATCGACCAGATTCCAGCCGATGCTGTAATGTACCTGGTAAATGCCGTGTATTTTAAAGGACTCTGGAAATACCAGTTCGAAACTTCGAATACAGCGCCAAAACCTTTTACACTGGCCGACGGATCCGTGGTACAGGCACCATCCATGAATCAGCATGCAACATTTCCGTACTTTCAGGGAACCGGTTTCGAAGCCATTGAACTGCCTTATAACCAGGGTAATTTTGTGATGTCGGTAATTTTACCCGATGCCGGTAAATCGGTTAGCGACATTATTCCGCTGCTTTCGCAGGAAAGCTGGAATACCTGGAGCAAACATTTTGCCGATCGCGATATACAACTGCAACTTCCAAAATTTAAATATGCTTACGAAGAGAAACAAATGAAACCGGTATTGTCGGGTATGGGAATGGGTGTGGCTTTTGATGCTGGCCAGACTGATTTTACCCGGATAAATTCAAAGGGAGGCCTTTATATTTCTCGGGTTTTACATAAATCGTACATCGCAACTGACGAGACCGGCACCGAAGCCGCAGCCGTTACAGCTGTTGAAATCGGGCTTACTTCTGTAGGTCCCGACCAGGTTTACCATTTTACCATTAACAGGCCGTTTATCTATTTTATTCAGGAAAAATCAACCGGCACCATTTTATTTATCGGAACAGTAATGAATCCCAATTTGTAGAATGCAGTCAACCGGATGAACTCATCCCGTATTTGCTTCCTTTATTTCCTGAACATCATATAAAACAGGCTCATACTATCCATTGCATGAGCCTGTTTTTGTTGAGAAAGGCTTGCCCGGATTGATGAACTATTCCATTCCTGTAACTGTTTTATTTATAATTTTCATCTCGCAAAATTTATAGCTCGAATGAATTACGAAGTACCCAAAAAGAAAATTACCCTGCCCGGATTACGCAAGCTTTTCAGGTTATACAGTTACATAAAACCCTATAAGTACGAATACAGTCTCGGGCTTTTGTTCCTGCTTGGATCGAGCAGCGCCAGCCTTATTTTTCCCAAACTCCTGGGCCAACTGGTTGACCTGGGGAACCAGGGTAAACTTGCCCTGGAAATTAACCGCATAGCCCTTATTCTCATTGCAGTACTGTTAGGCCAGGCTGTTTTCTCGTATTTCAGGATTTTTCTTTTTGTGCGTGTCGCCGAAAAAACACTGGCCGATCTGCGCCAGAATACCTTTAACCACCTGGTTCGGCTGCCGATGAAATTTTTCCAGTTTCGAAGGGTAGGGGAGCTGAACAGCCGTATTTCGTCGGATATCACCCTGCTGCAGGATGCACTTACCAGCACCCTGGCCGAATTCCTGCGCCAGCTTATTATCATTATCGGCGGGGTAACCTTAATGATGATCACTTCGCTGAAATTAACCCTGTTTATGCTTTCCATACTTCCGGTGATTATGATCCTGGTTGTGCTTTTCGGGAGGTATATCCGCAAACTCAGCAAGCAGGCCCAGAAACAGGTTGCCGATTCCAACACCATTGTTGAGGAAACCCTGCAGGGCATACAAAGTGTAAAGGCATTTACAAACGAATACTTCGAGATGCTTCGCTACCGGAGCAAAACCAGGGAAATTGCACAAACCGGTATTAAAAACGGGAAACTGCGTGGCGCATTTTCATCGTTTACCATACTTGGGCTTTTCGGTGCCATGGTAGCCGTGATATGGAAAGGTGCGCACCTGCTTGCCACCGGCGAAATGGCTACCGGCGAATTGTTTTCGTTCGTTATTTATTCCATGTTTATTGGTGGAACCATTGGCGGAATGGCCGATGTGTTTGCGCGGGTTCAGAAATTTATCGGCGCCACCGAGGACCTGCTCGAAATTTTCGACGAAACCACTGAAGATGTTACCGAATTGCTTCCGCTGCCCGAAAGCCAGGTACTGCATGGCAACATTGTTTTCAGGGATATCACCTTTCATTACCCCACAAGGCCCGATACCACTGTGCTCAATCATATAAATGCAGAAATTAAAACCGATACGCTGGTTGCCCTGGTCGGACCGAGCGGCGCCGGCAAATCGACTTTTGTATCGCTGTTGCTGCGGCTCTACAATCCTATATCAGGCCAGATTTTATTCGATGGCAGGGATAGTTCGGAGATACCTGTTACCGCATTGCGCAGCCAGATGGCGGTGGTGCCCCAGGATATTTTCCTTTTTGGCGGAACCATCCGCGAAAATATTGCTTATGGTAAAACCTCGGCAACAGAGGAAATGATTGTGGAAGCCGCCCGCAAAGCCAATGCCTGGGAATTTATAAGCCAGTTTCCCGAAGGCCTCGATACCCTGGTGGGCGAACGGGGCACACAGCTTTCGGGCGGGCAGCGCCAGCGCATTGCCATTGCCCGCGCTGTACTTAAAGACCCGAAGATACTCATACTCGACGAAGCTACTTCTTCGCTCGATTCGGAGTCGGAACGGCTGGTGCAGGATGCACTCGAAAAACTGATGAAAGGACGTACCTCAATTGTGATAGCGCACAGGCTTTCGACCATACGGCAGGCCGATAAAATACTGGTGCTGGATAACGGGCAGATTATTGAGCAGGGAACCCATGAAGAACTTTTGCTGGTTAAGGATGGATTGTACCGGAACTTGAGCGGGTTGCAGTTTGCGGGGTAGGGAAATTATCTAATAGTCAGAGTTCAACTAAAAGTCGCACCCTCGTTGTTCCCTTAGTCAGCGTGCGAATGATAGTCGCGCCCTGACTAAAATTAATGCCGCTGGTGGTTTTTAATATATTTTATTTAGATACATCAATTTTCATACTTTTGTGCTTTTGGATACGTTACCATTGTGTAAATTAATAATTAAATGAAAAAAATACCGAGTGCCCTCCTTGTCTTCCTGGTGTGTATTGCTGCTGTTTCATGCTCTAAGGATGCAGGAGAAGGCGGAAATTCAACCATTTACGGGAAAGTAATTGCTTACAACTACAATGCGGAGTTTACGCACCTCAAAGGCGTGTACCCGGCCCCCGACGAAGATGTTTTTATCATTTACGGCAGCGACCGCAGTTTTAGCCAGCGTATCCGCACCAATTACGACGGGGTGTACGAGTTTAAATACCTTCGCCCGGGCGATTATACCATCTACGTTTATTCCAAAGATTCAACCCTCACTTTACCCCAGGAAATTTATCCTGTTATCCGTGAAGTAACCATCGATAAAAACAAACAAACAGTCGAAGTGCCCGATATGAAAATATTCAGGTAACGGATACCACGCCCCGGCTATAAATTCCCTTTTTCGTTCTGATCTGAAAGTGTACTCATGAACAACCTAGCTACAACCTTGTCGTACTTTGCCCCAATCAGCCTCCGGGAGATGGATGATGTTAAACTGCTTAACCGGGTCGATACCAAATTTGTAATCCACCGCAACAGCCTCAATAGTTACCTGCAAGCCATCAGCAGCCAGTACAGGGTGCTTAGTATCGACGAACAACTTGTTCATCCCTACGAAACATTATATTTCGATACACCCGATTTTCACCTGTACCAGATGCATCACAACGGCGTACTAAACAGGTACAAGCTGCGTTGCCGCAAGTATGTTTCGTCGGGCGATTCGTTTTTCGAAATCAAAACCAAAACCAATAAAAGCCGTACCTGTAAACAGCGCATCCCTGTGGATGATATCCCTGAAAGCCTTGATGAATCATTGAATGAATATATTACAGCGCATACGCCAAAAGTGTTTTCGGGGTATGTTCCGGCACTTCGCGTGTATTTCGACCGGCTTACCCTGGTAAATAAAACCGCCGGTGAGCGCCTTACTTTCGATATGAACCTCAGGTACGAATACGATGGCGTTAAAAAAGAAATCCTGAACATGGTAATTGTTGAAATAAAACAGCAGAAGTGTTCGGTGTCGCCTTTCAAGGAAATGATGAAAATGGAACTCCACCACCAGGATTACCTGAGCAAGTATTGCATGGGGCTTACCTGCATTCACAAAGATTTGAAAATGAATAATTTTAAACGGAAAATTACTGCGCTAAACAAACAAGGATATGAAATTCACTAAACTTCTACTCGCTGTCCTGATGATCGCCGGCATTGTATTTGCCGGTACACCTGCAATCGCTCAGCAAATGCAGCCCGGGCAGGCCATTACCCGGCAATCTGAACCTGATCATACAACCCTTGTGGCTTCCGATGCGCATGCAAAAGATAAAAATACTGATGTAGTTACGATCAACAAGCGGTTTTTCTATGGCATTGCTTTCGATGTGGTTACCATGCTGCTTATTTTCGGCCTCATTTACTTCCCGAACTACCGCAACAAGGAGTTTATGTTTACTTTCTTCCTGTTCAATATTATCATATTCATCATCACTTTTGTATTGAACAAAACCAATATATCCATGGGGGCGGCATTCGGACTATTCGCGGTTTTCAGCATGCTACGCTACCGTACCGAGGGCATTTCGATGAAAGAAATGACTTATCTGCTAATTGCTATCGCACTTGGGCTGATAAACGCCATCGGATTAGGCCTGGTTCCCATATTGGTATTTAACTCCATATTTGTAGCCTTTATTTTTGTGCTCGATCACCCCATGGTTTTCAAGCAGGAAGTTTCGAAAACCGTTTTATACGAAAATATCGACCTCATCAGGCCCGAAAACCGTGATCTGCTGATTGAGGATCTGCGCAAACGTACCGGCATCAATATACATCGCATCTCCATTATGTCAATCGATTTTCTGAAAGACGCCACCAATATAACAGTATATTATTACAAGAATTAATCAGCAAGTATGGATAGAAGGGTTGGCCATTTGCAGGTATTCCTGGTATTTACTTTATTAATGCTTTCGGGCGCTGTGCTCAAAGGCCAGGTGAAGGATGCCGGGTTATGGACCTCAGTGAACCTTGAAGTAAAGCTTGTAAAAAAGCTTTCGTTCAGCCTTTCGGAAGAACTCCGGTTTAATGAAAATATTACTGAGCTGGGCGCTGCTTTTACGGATGCAGGTCTTTCGTACAAGTTGAACAAGCATTTTCAGTTTGGTGCCAATTACAGGTTTATCCAGCGACGGAAAGTGGAAGACTATTACAGTTTGAGACATCGATTTTATGTGGATGCCAAATACAGCCATAAGTTAAAACCATTTGAAATATCGCTGCGTACCCGTTTCCAGGACCAGCTTGAAGATATCGGCCGGGCTGCCGATGGAGGCATTCCCATATATTACCTGCGGAATAAGCTGAGCGCCAGCTGGAATACGAAGAAGGCTTACTCCCCTTATATTTCGCTTGAACTTTTTTCGCCGCTCAATTACCCGCGCGAGGTGGCTTTCGATGGCATACGAACAGCGGCAGGCGTAGAATACGAGTTTACAAAACATCATAAAGTAGATGCCTTTTACATGATACAGAAGGAACTGAATGTGGAAAGGCAGGTAACTGATTTTGTTATTGGCATCGGCTATTATTATAAATTATAATTCTATTCTTCCTGTCGACCGTAATCGGTTTTGGAGCAACCAAAATATAACTTGATTTGTCCTCCGGATTTTTGTAATTTTAGGATTACAAATACATCGAGCCATGGCAACGGATTTCAAATGCCCGCATTGCTATAACCTGTTGAATGTAGGGCCCAACATCGTGTTTACGGCGCGTAACAAATGGGGAAAGGAAGGTTTAATCATGCTGCATCCCGAACTTGGAAATTACGCCGTAATTAAGCATCCCAATTTCGATGTGCCGGAAGGCGAGAAACTTGAGTTTTATTGCCTGTATTGCAACAAACCCCTGCTTTCGGAACGAAATACCAACCTGGCCAAAATACTGATGAGCGACGAGGATGGGCTAATGTACGAAATTCACTTTTCGCGCATAGCCGGCCAGCACTCGACTTACAAAATTATAGGCGAAAATTTCGAGATTTTTGGTGAGGATGCCGATGAATACCGCCAATTCTTCGACTATTAAAAACCCGGCAAAAAAGAGTATTTGCCGGGTTTTGCTGTCTAAAGGTTCATCGTAATTTGAAAGCCTGCAAAATTAATCCTGCTTTTTTTGTTCTTCGATCCGCCATTGTTCCTGCTCCTTGCTTTCGCGGATCATATCCTCCGGATTATCAATTTCCGGTCCTTCGTGCAGTTGTTTCCAGTTGAACTTTTCATCCAGCGGATCCAGGGCTTTTTGCGGATCAAAGATCCTCGCATCCACGGGCATGGCAACATAAGGTGTAAAATCGGGAGTATCGGTAAACATATCTGCAAGATCGCTGGCCCCGGCATCGTATTGATTCAGGTAAGGCAGCCCGAGCACATTCCAGAAAGTCTTAAAAATGCTCCCGAAACTGTAATGGCTGTGGCTCACGTAATTTTTGCGGGCATAGGGCGAAACAACCATGAGCATGCTGCGGTGTGCATCCACGTGATCAACCCCGTTTTGTGCATCGTCCTCGGTAATTACAATAGCCATATTGGCCCAGTAGGGGGTATGCGAAAGGAACTCAACAATGCGCCCCACAGCCAGGTCGTTGTCGGCCATATAGCTTTCGCGGAATGGATAGCCCGCCTCGGGGCGTTCGCCGGCACCATGATCGTTGGGGATTATTACAGTAATCAGCTTCGGCATGCTGTCCTTGCCGGGCCCCCATTTTTCGGTAAACTCCTTTTCGAACAAATCAATCCTGAACTGGTCGGGGATGGCAGTATTATAAGTTGGATACACACGCGAGGTATTATCAAAAAGTGTGGCCGGCAGCGGGAAATTTGCCACATGTTTTATTCCCCCGTACTTGTAGGTATCCTGGTAGTCGGCAGGCTCGAACATTACGCTAAAGCCGAAATTGTAGTACGAAACTTTATGCCTGGCCAGGTGGTCCCACATGGAGCCGGCTTCGTTGTAATCCTCGGGGTATATTGCGCCTGAGGCGCCATTCATGCCCAGGTTGCCGGGCGCTTTGGAGTCGTCGCGGTACTCTCGGTTACCACCATAATTGGCCGGCGTGGTAGCCTCAACCCACTCATTTGGATAGGTGTTTACCAGCCAGCGGTGCCCATCGGCTGAAACATCCGAATCTACATAAAAATTGTCGCTGAAACAGAAACTCTCAGCCAGCTTCAGGTGGTTAGGCATAACGGTGGCATTCTCTATCCTGCTGCTTTTATTCCTGTTGGTAAATGTCCTGTTCCGGCCATAGCGGGCCAGCGTGGTATCACCTTCGGCGCCTTTTACCTGCCCCAGTATCTCGTCGTAAGTACGGTTTTCTTTGGAGATAAAAACAATGTGTTTGATGGGCGAAGTTTGTGTTGCCGGCGACAGCGGAATGGGATTATTCATCCGCCATTTCAGCGTTTCCGATGAACCCGGGGTAAAATTGAAATTATTGTCAAGTACCTTCTGTGTCAAATTTTTGAGTTCCTGTTCCCCGGGAATATCAATAATTTCGACGGTGCCTTTCATCAGGCTGCCTATATAGCTTCCTTCGGGCCCGGTAATAAAATTCCTGCCGCCGTTGGGCCCGCTTCCATATCCTTTGGCATTGGCCACAATAAGCTTTTTACCATCGGGTGTAACCTTTATCCGGGCCGGAAACCAGCCGGTGGGGATATGCCCTGTTACGGATAGTGTTGCTACATCAATAACTGCAATGGCATTGAGTCCCGACTCAGTAACATAAACTTTTTTGCCATCCGGCGAAATATCCAGCCCGAATGGTATTACGCCCCTGTATTTCGCCAAACGTTCGTCGGGACTTAGTTTTACATGTTTTACTATCTTGTTTTTACGGGCATCAAGCACGGTGATGTTGTCGTTGTTGCCGTTCGAGATAAACACATAGCGATTGTTCGCCACAATTGAATTTGGGCTCGATCCGCCAACTGCGGGGAAATCCTCAACCATCTGGCCCACCAGGTTGCCGGTTTTTATTTTGGCAACCACGCGGGGCGAGGAATTTTTCTGCAGACTTATTGCCCAAACCGAAAAACTTTCATCGGTATTTATTGGCCCCAGCCCGGGGATATCAAGCGAATCGCTGTGAATGCCTTCTTCCGATTGTTTGGAGCCATATGCTGCCGCCGGGAAATCGATGCTGCCGTTTTTCCATGCACCGTTTTTCCGGCGTTTCACCAGGTTGTATTGATACATACCCACATTGGCAACATAAACCGTTTTTTCGTCGGGCGAAAGTGTTATGCCAAAAGGATAACGGCCAACCGGAACATTGTAACGTATACTTTTGCTTTGTACATCAATTGCTATCATCCTGAAACCGATCTGGTCGACAGCATAAAGCCTTTTGCCATCAGCGCTCAGCACCATATCGCCGATGTACCCGTGCGTGTAATCCGCTTTTTTATCAGAATAGCTGCAATTGATTGAATCAGTTTTTTTGCCGGAGTTAATATCGAACATATAGATTTTATTCTCCTGTCCACCGGCGACATACACAGTTTTGTTATCGGGCGATATTGCAAGTCCCATAAAAACTGAAGCCAGTACCCCATTATCGGTTGCCGGTCCGGGTGGCACCTGCTGCGATTCGGGATGATCCGTATTCAGATTCCGTAAAATGGTGATTGACAGGGGCTGGATTCCTGAATTTGCAGTAACGGCAATGTTTCCATCCTTGCTGATCGCCAGCCCGTAAGGATGAGGCGCCGTGGTAAAACTTTTGCCGGCAGGTGTAATAATGCGGCCATTGGGGATTACAGTTTTACCTTGTTTGTCAATATGTGTGTTCTGCTTTCCTGCAGGAGGCGTAATCATATAGTCCTGTTGCTGAGCCATGCCCGGCAAAATAAATATCAGTAAGGCAAAGGAAAGAATGAGTTTCTTCATAAAGGAAGATTTTAAGTATGAATCAATTTTCAGAATGTACCGGTAAATGGAGGATAAAAGTACAAATCCCATTCTACAACAGGTGAAATTATTTTGTGAAATTTAGTGCATAGTCCATAGTGCTATGTGCTCAGTGCAATTTGCTCAGAGTATAGTGCCATGTGCATTGTGTTAAGTGTGTTGTTTTTAATTGTGTGGTTCCTTATCTACTCGAATTCCTTTAGTTGCTGTTCAATAATTTGAATTGAAATGCAAAACGTTCATTAACTTTGTTTAATGCTTATCATTTCCGGTCTATGAAACCTTTGACCAAAACAACCTGGGTGCTTTGTTTTGCTACAGCCATGGGTTATCTCGAAGCGGCTGTTGTGGTTTACCTCAGGGCATTATACTATCCCGATGGATTTGCTTTTCCCCTGAAGGAAATGTCGCAAACCCTTGCAGTAACTGAATTGTATCGGGAAGTGGCTACGCTGGTAATGATTTTTAGTATTGGCGTTTTGGCAGCAAAGTGCTGGCTACATCGGTTTGCCTGGTTCCTGGTTGTTTTTTCAACCTGGGATATCGCCTATTATGTTTTTTTGAAATTGCTGCTCAATTGGCCGGCATCGCTGTTTACAACAGATGTACTCTTCCTTTTACCCAGTATATGGACAGGACCGGTGATTGCCCCTGTAATCAACTCATTAACCATGTTGTTGCTTGCTTCTGTTATTCTTTATGTGGGCGATGATCAAAAGCATAAGCTTAAGCTGCCGGCTTTCTCCTGGGTATTGTTGGTATTGGGCTCAGCAATTATTTTAGCAGCTTATATGAAGGATTTTTGGGAGTTTGCGCATCAGTACAGGATTACCCATCCTGAATCAGATCTGGATTCAGGGGCTACATTTCTGAAATTATCAACGCGTTTTATTCCCCGGGCTTTCGACTGGTCACTGTTTATCTCCGGTGTACTGATGCACCTGGCAGCCATAGTATTAATAGTAAGACGAAGGCTGAAGGAAAGGCTTCTGAAAACTGAAATACACCCGTAGGTTTTCCCTGAAACATGATCAGCGACTGGATATGAACAGAAAAGCCATGCTAAACATGGCTTTTCTAATTTAAAAGATCGCATTGTATTTTAACGGGTGATCATGATCTTTTTAGAAATGGGTTGTATGCCGGCATAAATCTGCAGAATATACATTCCCGGTTCAAAACCTTCGGTGAGGATATGGAGGTTTGTAGATTTTGTATTATTCCGGTAAACAATCTTACCCTGGCTGTTTATCATCCGTACTTCGTTGAATTTATCCGGGGTGACGATATTTATGATTTCATTCGCCGGGTTGGGGAATACGTGGTAAGCAACTTCATCGCTTTCGGAGATTCCCAGGGCAATCCAGGTCGAGATGCAGGTTCGCTGTGATTCGCCACCTGTGTACACTGCCGTAACACAATATAATTGCTGCCCTTTTGCCACCGGCGAATCAGTAAACTGCAGTTCGGTTGTATTTTTAATCAGCGTATCGTTGCGGTAAATATTGTAGCTCAGCGGTGTAACATCCGGTTTAGTCCACGAAAGCTGGGCTGATTGTTCTACCGGTTGTACGCTGAGATCCGAAACAGGATTTCGTACCACTTCCGGAACCAGTATCCCGGTGTATTTGTAAATTCCCTTTTGGAGCGAACTGGTATTTATTCCACCGGCCCACCCGCATTGGTTATTATTAAAAGCAACTGATGTAAATGGATTGTAGTCAGTTCCTGCTGCTTTCGACCATGAGTGACCAAAATCGAAACTATAGGAGGCGCCGGAACCAACGGATACCAAAGTGCTTTCAGTACCGGGCACAAAAGCTATATCGTTTCCTTGAAACGGCCCTATTGGCGAAACCGTCTGCCAGGTTACACCACCATCATGGGTTTCCTTCATTACCGTGTTTGTGCTCGTTTGTACTACCAGGCCATTCATTTCGTCCT
>CALCJE010000078.1 GCA_937965665.1 uncultured Bacteroidales bacterium | reverse complement strand
ATCGGTGTACCTGTTGGCCGTGCTGGGCATCGGGTTATTTATATCAACCCTGGTAAATACACAGCAACAAGCCATGTTCCTGGCCTGGTTTTTTGCCGTGGTGTTTATTATGATGAGCGGTTTATTTACGCCTGTTGACAGCATGCCTGAATGGGCACAGCAGGTAAATATTGTAAACCCTATCGCTTATTTTATTAAAATGATGCGGATGATTATGCTGAAAGGGTCGGAGTTCAGCGATATTATTAAGCCCTTCTCATCAATTGTGGTGTATGCTTGTATTTCGCTTACCCTGGCGATATGGCGATACCGGAAGGTAGCAGCGTAGTTGTCGGAATAAGAATTTAATGAATTTCAGGATTTACAGAATAGGTTGCTGCCAGGTTCATTATATATAGCTCAGAATTCTGCAAATTCTCTCATCCTGCAAATTCTGATTCTGACAGATTATTGCAGGCTAATTTCACCTCTGCCATATAGGTAAGCAGGAAGTGAACCATTCCTTTCGAAGGGGCTATACATATTCAGTAATTTCAACCTCCCCGCGCAGTATCATGGTGCCATTGGTTGCCAGCGAATCGAGGTCGTTCACAATGGGGTATACCGATACCGGTGCGATTTTTTCAATGCGGCTGATCAGCCTTTCGGTAAAAAATTTATTATTCATAATGGAACCCATAATCAGCGTGGCATCTACCTTAAACTCGAGCACTGCTGCCATGCTTCCGATTTCCTTGGCAATCTGGTAAGCCAGCGCATCAACAATAAAACGTGCTTTTTCATCACCGGCATCCACCATGGACGACACTTCGGTAAGCGATTTTGTGCCCAGGTAGCCTTTAATTCCGCCCTGTTCGGTAACCAGTTTGTGCATCTCCTCGCGGCTGTATTTTCCGCTGAAACACAAATCGATTAACTGCCCCACCGGCAGGCTGCCGCTGCGTGTCATGCTGAAAGGCCCGTCGCCGTCAAAAGCCTGGTTTACGTCAACCACCTGTCCGTAAAGGTGAGCGCCAACGGATACGCCTCCATTGCCAATATAGGCCACAACGGTTCTCAGTTCCTTGTAATTGCGGTTAATGCTTTTGGCAAACTCGCGCGAAATGTTAAAATGGTTCAGCGCGTGGAAAATGGAGTTACGTTCAATCTGTGGCAGTCCCGAAACTTTGGCAATGGGCTCCATTTCGTCAACCACCACCGGGTCGCTCAGGTATGCTTTTGCAGCAGGAAGCTGGGCCGCAATTTTATCGGCAATAAGTCCGCCCAGGTTGGTGGCATGCATGCCCATCACTCCTTTGCGGAGGTCGCGCTTCATGGCTTCGTTAACCTGGTACACGCCCGATTTAACAGGTTTTATCAGCCCGCCGCGAGCCATCACTATCGCTATGTCGGCAAAGTCGATCTGGTTGTTTTTTAACTCATCCGTGATTAAGCCTGTGCGGTAATCGAGTTCATCAATTACATTGGTAAATGCCGAAAGCGATTCGGCCTTATGCCGGATTGATTTCAGGAAAATAAGGCTCATATTGCGGTACACTGCAATTTTGGTGATATCAACTTCGGGATAAATTACCAGGATACTTTGTGCTGACATGGCGTTGGTATTTTTTAGAACGTCAAATTTATTAATATTTCCGTATGCCGGGGGCGAAGAATAAAAGTATTTTCAAAAGTGACACCTCCGGGGATTATAAAGAGTTGTGCACGGATTGTCACAAATTACACACAAATTTTCACGAATAAAGTTACCCTTCGCCCCTCGCCCTTCACTCTTCCATATGTTTATTAATAATATACCAGGTAACTGCCCTGCCAATAAAATACATGGCCAGCAGGAAAATAAAAGGGTAATTGGAAATTATACCGATTTGGCCTGTATAATTTAAAAACACCAGTAAAAGCCCTAATACGGCAATAACAATCAGATCGGGAATTCTTTGTTTGCTGAGCATATAATTTTTTTATAAGAATGAATAATTCCGGTATCAATATCCTTGGTTTCCGATGGAAATTTCGAGCCTGGCTGAATTTATCAGGTAATCAATCCTGGCTTTCATCAGGGTAAGACGGCTTTCCGCTTCATATGATTCATTATCCAGCAGGTCGAGATTGGTTAGCGTACCTGATGTATAGCGTAGTGCAGCAAGCCGGCGGGCTTCCTGAGCCTGTTCAAGCTGTAATTCGGATTGTTCTATTTTCCTTTTCGAAGCCTCCAGGCTGGTCGCATTCTGATAAACCTCAGAGGAAATTTCGCGGCGATAGAATTCGATGTCATTTTTAATGGAGCTGATATCTGAAGTTGCCCACTGTAAGTTATACTTGTGGCGGGTAGCCGTAAATATTGGAACTCTTAGTCCAAGTCCAGCAGTATAATTAGCTTTTGGCTGGTACAAATCTGGGAAATACCCGTCTTTTATTCCTCCTGAAGCAAAGGCGCTGAGCGTTGGATTATTTTCAATTTTTACAGCGTGAAACCTTAATTCCGCCTGCTTCTGACGTAACCTGGCAAGCGCCATTTCATTGCGGTGCAAAATGGCATAACTGATCAGTGAATCGAATTCATAATTGACCGGTTGAATCAAAAGACGGTTCTTCACAACGATCTTTGTGTTTTCAGGCACGCCTAACAACGAATTTAAAATAGCAACCTGGTTATCGAGAGCAGTCTCCAGGTCCAGTTTCTGGTTCTTTGCATTCGAAATACGGACTTTTGTTGAAAGGATTTCGTAATCAGTTGCCGAACCGGTTTCCTTCTGTCGCGTCACAAAATCAAGGTGCTTTTCCAATATTCCGAGCTGTATATCTTTGATGTGAACGGCTTCCTGGAGGTAAGCAATGCTGTAGTAACTGGCAATTGTTGTCATCGAAAGTCTCTGCCTCACCAGGTCAATATTTTTCTCAGCAATGTCCTTGTTCGATTCAGCAATTTGGATGTTTGTTTTCGTTTTTGAGAAATCATAAACAGTCTGCCGGACATTTACTGCTGTATTATAATTATCGGCAGGAGCCATATCAAAGGAACCCAGGTTCGGTACCGAAATAGCCGGTACCGGCCCTATGCGGGTATAACCGGCACTTAAGTCAATATCAGGATAATACGCTGAGCGAGCCAGGCCTATACCCGCTTCAACTGTGTTGATTGCTTCTTCTGCCTTCAGAACAGAAGGGTGAGTTTCGATTACTCGTGTAACGATTTGTTGCAGATCAACAGAATCTCCTGTAAAATCAGGGGTTCTGTTCTGTGATTTTGCCATGCTTACTGCAAAAATGGAAAACGTAAGAATGGACAATATTCGGAAACTGATCATTTTCATTTTTTTACTGTTTTGATCTTCTGTTACTGCGTATACTGCATTGCAATGGAAGAGTAATATGCTTGTGGATTTTAAATGCTTTTTATTTTGTCGGTTGTTTTGGTACCGCTAGTTGATTAGCATTCTGCTGAAGTTTTTTCTTGCTTCCTTTCAGGAAAAAAACCGGCACAATACTGATAAGTGTGATGATAGCTGCCAGCTTAAAATCGTCGTCAATACTTTGAATAAAAGCCTGTTTACTGATGTTCGACTGTAAGATGTATTGCGCCTGTTTTGCTGCTGTTTGTCCCACGTTACCGGTAATTGAAGTAACATAACTGCCCAGGTGGCTCATCACGGATTGATAGGCCGGTGCGCCGGAAAGTAATGCTTCGCCATAAAGCTGGGAGTGGAAGGCCATGCGTGAAGTGAGTATAGAAGTAAGCAAGGCCACTCCAAAACTTCCGCCTACCTGCCTTATTACATTGCTGATACCCGAGGCCTG
>CALCJE010000077.1 GCA_937965665.1 uncultured Bacteroidales bacterium | reverse complement strand
GGATGTGGGATGTCGGATGTGGGATGTGGGATGTGGGATGTGGGATGTCGGATGTCGGATGTGGGATGTGGGATGTGGGATGTCGGATGTGGGATGTCGGATGTCGGATGTGGGATAATCCGTAATTTTATGCCTTAATTTTGAGGAGCACCTTATCAATGCGGCTACCGGTAGCTTCCAGAATGGTAAAGGTAAACCTGTCGATATTTATCTGTTCTTTTATTTCGGGTATGCTCTGATGATGATTGAGAATAAGACCCGCAAGGGTTTCATATTCATCGCTTTGCGGCAGGTTTAGAAAATATTCCTGGTTGAGAAAATCTATTTCCAGCCTTCCGGCAAGGATGTATTCATCATCGCTCACTTTTTTTACAAGCAATTCGTCAACATCGAATTCATCTTCAATTTCACCGAAAATTTCTTCAATCAGGTCTTCAACCGTAACCATTCCGGCCGTACCCCCAAATTCGTCGACTACCACTGAAACACTTTTGCGTTGCCCTATCATCATATTCAGCACATCGCTGGCCGGAATGGTTTCGGGAACAATAATTACCGGGCGGATGATGGAGACAATGTTTGCGGGCCTACCGAACAGGTCGAACAAATGTACATAGCCTGTAAGGTTATCGATGCTTTGCCTGTAAACGAGTATTTTGGAATGCTGCGTTTCGGTAAACAGCTTTTGGAGTTCATCCACGGGAATGTTGTCGTCGACCGCAATAATTTCGTTGCGGGGCACCATGCACTCGCGTACCTTGGTGCTGTGAAACTCCCGAACATTCTGAATCATCTGCATTTCCGAAGCTTCGTCGACCTGTGCGGCAGCAGGGTTGTAAAAATCGCGTATATATTCATCGAAATCCACCGCCGTAAACTGGTACCTTACATTCCCGGTATTCATACCAAAAACATAGCGAAGGATGACTTCCGACAGCCCGAGGAAAAAATACATAAAAGGATATAGTACCATGTAAACCAGGTAAACCGGGATAGCAAAAATGCTAAGCAACCCATTGGGGTTGAGCCTGAATAAGATCTTTGGCAGGAACTCGGCTGTAACCAGGATCAGCAGGGTTGATAACAGGGTTTGCATGACCAGGATCACACCTTCGGATACCAGTTGCACAGGGAGCATTTTTTCAAGCAGTGGTTCAAGTATGGCTGCAGCTGCAATACCATATATTACCAGCGAAATATTATTGCCTACCAGCATAGCCCCGATAAAACGCGACGGGTGGTGAACAAAACCCGAAATAATGCGTGCCGATAAAATACCTTTCCCTTTCTCCAGTTCTATCCTGAGCTTGTTGGAGCTCACAAAGGCAATTTCCATGCCCGAGAAAAACGCGGAGGAAGCTAAAGTTAAAGCTATTATAAGGTAGTTATTCATGGTATTGGGGCCGGGGCGCAGGCTTGAGGCCGGCAATCATCATATCAAAGATAAAATACTTTGGCCATTATTGCTGCTCATTCACATAAATTGTGCCTGTAACATTCTTAATCACCCAATTATCGAACAATTCGTCCGATTCCATGCCTTTGCCTAAAATGGTTCGGTCGAGGGTAGTTATTTTTACAAATTCTTCGGTCGAAACCTTTTTGGCATTGCGGTCGTAAAAAAGGCTTTCGGTGTTGAGCTGTTCGAATTTTTGAAAATTTTTAACCACTACGTTACCCCGGGCCGACATGGTATTTCTGCTATCCCAGCTAATGCCGTAATTGGCTGTAAGCTCACTTTTAGGCTGCATAATTGAATCGTAAAATACAATGCGGAGGCCATTCGGGAATTCGGTATACGACTCGCGGGTCTGGTAACTGATCATTTTCGGGGCGGTAAGTTCCATGGTGAGCTTCCCGTTCTCTGTCTGCCGTACATGAACATCTTTTATAGCAATATCAGGAATTGAGTCTTTGGACGAAAGTTTGATAACCGCCATCATATCGTTTTCGCACGATACCAGCATGGCCGATACAAGCAAAACAGCTATGCCCGATAAAACCCTGAATTTTATTATTGCAGCACTTCTGCTCATGATATTTTTAAATTCGTTTTCATTTGCTGAACGCTTCATTTGAAATAAATCAGGTTTAGAGTCCGGCAATACATTTTAAACGGTTGAAGGAAATGCTAGTTTACCCAATGCAGCATGAAACGGGCAAATGGACCTGTTGTTAGTTAAACTTTCGTTTCTGGAACCAGCGTTCCTGCAAGGCAGCGCCAATGGTAAACCGGATGTAATTTTCCTTTATCAGCCCGTTGTCGGTAGTGCCCTGGGTTCCGATTTCAACGGCAATGTTCATGGTCGAACGCGATTTCTTCATGGGTAAACCAACGCCTAAACTGATTCCAAAATCCTGGACCCTGGTATTTTGCAATTCGAGGTAACCTTGCTCGAACCTGAAACCGGCGCGATAGTTTATACGTTCGTAATACTTACCCATATCCACTATTGCCGGGCGAAGTTGTCCGCCAATAGAAACCTGCAGGTTATCCTTTAAGCCAGGGTCATTTCCAAGGTATGTAAACTCGCTCCATTTCTGCCATTTTAAATCGGCAACAGCCAGCCAGCGGTTGGTACTGCCCACCATAAATCCGGCGCCAACAGCGGTGGGTAATTTTACCACGCCGTTGAATCCTGTTTCGTAGCTTACGGTATCTTTAACTTCTTCCATTCCCTGCCAAGCATTGTACTTGTACGAATAGGCTATTAGTTCGGACTTTCCGTCAATTTTCTGCGATGGATTATATGTTAGCCCCACCTGGAAAAATCTTCCTTCGGTAAGGTCTTTGCGGTAAATAAGTCCAAAATCGAAGTTTGCTTTACTTAACCGGGCAGTACTGCGCACCATGGTATTGTAATAATATATCGAGTCGGGAAAAGTGTTGGCATGCCCTTTCACAATATTACCGAACAGGTACGACATATTAACCCCCACCGAAATGTTTTTGATGGGCGATATGGCTGCACCTAAATATGCCTTATTTAATCCGCCGCTTCCGGAGTATACACTAACCATTCTTCCAACGTTATCAATCACCTGGTCGCCGTTAACCTCATATCCCACGTTGGAGTATGGCATAATGCCTGAGCTGAATTTGAACTTTTTGGTGATAGGGAAACCAAAATAGAGGTTTGCCAGACTACCATAACTGTTTTTCTGCGATTCGTCGAGGGTTTTGATGGTTGACGAACGCAGGTTAAAGGCAGCATCGAACACAAAGCTGTTGGTATCGAAGGCCATGTACGATGCCGGGTTGTATGGATTGATAAAGTACGGGCTGCTGAAACCGGAACTGGCTCCGCCCATCGCCCTGAGGCTCTGACTGCTGACTCCATAAATACTACCAATCCCAAAACTTGAATACGGGGAAGATATTTTAACCTGTGCTGAAGCTATGTAAGCTGCTGATAGTAAGGCTACAGACAGTATGAGATTACGAATAACTTTAATGTGTTCCAATGTTAAATTCGAGTATTAGGTTTAAGCCCTCCAGTACCAGGTTGGGGGCTGCAAAGGTCTTAATTTTTAATCTTTTATCAAAATAATTATGATCTCCGCCTGTCAGAATTATTTTAAGATCCGGGTACAGCTGCTGGTATCGCTGTATAATCCCTTCTATTTCGGCTATGGTCCCGTTCATTACTCCGCTATGAATGCTCGTTGCTGTATCGGTCCCGATAAGCGCTGCATCCCCGGTTGGGGTTAATAAAGGCAAACGGCTGGTGAAGGTGTGTAAAGCATTGTAACGCATTTCAATTCCGGGCGAAATTCCTCCGCCGAGGTACTCGCCCGCTGCAGTTATCAAATCGAATGTAATGGCAGTTCCCGCATCAATCACCAGGTTATCCGTGCCCGGAAACAACAGCTTCGAGCCGATAACAGCTGCCAGCCTGTCCTTACCAAGGGTTGCAGGTGTG
>CALCJE010000076.1 GCA_937965665.1 uncultured Bacteroidales bacterium | reverse complement strand
ATTCGGCAAGCAAAGGAAGCGCAGCATTATGCGTCTTTTCCTTTTTTTCAGCTTTTTTAAGGATATCAATAGCTTTCGCATAATCATATTTATCCATTTTCTTCTGCGCCTTGTAAACCGGCTGGCAACCAATCAGTGCAGCGAGCCCGATGCTCATCAATAAAACAAACTTGATTTTCTTCATACTGTTTGAGGTTTTATCTTTTGTTTCAGGTGACTGAACTCCTTGCAGAAGCGTCGGCACCCTCACATGTATTTACTTATTTTTCTTTACCCTGCAGGTATATCCAACCGGTGCGTGAACCAACATTATCGATGGTAAGGATGTAATAATAAGTACCCGAAGGCAGCACTTCACCCTTGGTATTGGTGCCATCCCAAACCACATCTTTGTTATCATAGCCTGTAAGTTCTTTTACTTTATCGCCCCAGCGGTTGAAAATAACCACGGTGTTATCGGGATAATCTTCGATACCGCGAATGATCCAGCCATCGTTGCTGTTATCATTATTTGGAGTAATAAGGTTGAAGATAAGCAGGTTATCGACCCTGGCCTTCACACGGATAAATACAGTAGCCGTATCGCAAACCGCGGGATCCCCGTTATCGCAGATCATGTAACAGAATTTATCGTCACCTATATACTTATCAGTCGGGGTGTAGGTAATTGTATTATCTGGGTTAACCGTTACGCTGCCATATGTTGGATTTCCACAGATGGTAACTGCGATTGATTCCCTGCCAGGAACTGCATCATTGGACAGAACCGGGATAACAGCTGGCGTATTAACACCCGTGGTATCCGTATCGTTAACAGCGGTTAAAGCAATTGAAACCACTGTCTGATCCTGAGCCGAACAACCAGAAATCATATCAAGCACAGTCAGCACGAAGGAGGTTTGTTTCGTTAAAGCTAACGTTTGAGGAGTGGCAACAACCGGGTTCACAAGCGAAGCCGATGATTCCCAGCTCCATGCATAAGCGCCCGAACCACCACTTGCCGTACCATGCAAGGTAGTAGCAGTGCCTGTAGGAATTACCTGGTTGGCGCCGGCGCTGAGTGAAATACCGGTAACTATGGTAAGCGTCATCTGGTCCTGTGCCACTTCTGCTCCGCATACCGGGTTACCCATGGCCTTCAGGGTAAGGATTACATTACCTGTAAAGTCGGCAGCCGGTGTAAATGTCGGGCTGAGGGTAGCAACATCCGATAATGTACCTGCATAAGCCGGTGTATATTCCCAAAGCAGCGAAGTGTAATTAGCCGCCGAAGCGTGTTGCACTTTAAAGGAAGCGCTGTTGCAGAATGTTTCGTCGTTGCCTGCATTAGCGGTTGGTGCCGGTGCAAACGCCAGTGTTAATGCGTCCGTTGCTTCGCCGCAGGGCGTTATTCCTGTACCACTCATGGTTAATATTACCGAGCCCGAAGCTATGTCGGCAGCTGCCGGAGTATAAGTCGGGTTTACAAGGGAAGCATCATCAAAAGTTCCTTTCCCGCTGCTCGTCCAGTGAATGGTTGTGAAATGCTGTGCAGCAGCGCCATCGAGCCTGAATGTCGCGGCCTTTTCGCAAATAGCGGTATCGCGGCCGGCAGTAAGCAGCACCGAAGGAACTACATTAATAAACAGTGTATCATTGGTGCATCGTACAGGTTGAGGAATCGCGTTGTCGCAAACCGAAATCACCACCTGATCAGGACCGGAGTAAGTTAATTCGGGCGTATAGGTGTAATCGCCATTGGCCTGTATGCTGAAAGTTCCGTGTGCCGGGCCCGAAAGCTGCACCAGTGTTGCAGTCAGCGCACTGCCATCAGGATCATTGTCGCCATTGGCCAACAGATTTCCCAAAATAGCCGAAGTATTACAGGTGGTTTCGTGTTCATTAACTGTTATTGGCGCATCGTTCACCGAAATTACTTCAATATTTATCAATGCAGTATCACAAAGCACAGGCGAACCATTATCGCAGACCTGTATACAAACCTGGTCAATCCCATGGAAATTGGTATTTGGGGTATAGGTAAAGCATACCTGGTCGCCAGTTACCTCCGGTGCACTAAGGGTACCGTGGGCAGGATTTCCACAAACGCTAGCTGTAAATACTGAACCGGCATCGGGGTCGGCAATTGGCAGGCAGACCGTAACCAGGTTATCCTCTGTGGTTTTGATTGTTAATC
>CALCJE010000075.1 GCA_937965665.1 uncultured Bacteroidales bacterium | reverse complement strand
CCGTACACCATCCGGATTCCGACCAGTAACAGGAAAGCGACCACAAATCCATCAGTTCAGATGCCTATTGATTTAAATTCGGGTAAATCAAAAGAAATTCCAAACCCATTTGTAATACCCGGGCTTAAAAAAATACAGGTCCAATCCCAATTAAACGAGTCATACTCATTTGATAATTTTATTGAAGGCGATTGCAACAGGTTGGCCCGCTCTGCTGGCTATGCTGTAGCATGCAATCCAGGTAAAACTGCATTTAATCCTTTGTTTATATACAGCCCGGTAGGTCTTGGTAAAACCCACCTTGCCCAGGCTATTGGGTTACAGGTTAAGAATAATTTTCCCGAAAAAACAGTACTTTACGTTGCTACTGAACAGTTCACGCAACAGTTTATTGATTCGGTTCGCAGCAACAATCAGAACGACTTTGTTCATTTTTACCAGATGATCGACGTACTGATTATCGACGATATTCACTTCCTTTCGGGAAAAGAAAAAACACAGGACGTTTTCTTCCATATTTTTAACCACCTGCATCAAAAAGGGAAACAACTTATCCTTACCAGTGATAAGGCACCTGTTGAACTGAAAGGTTTGGAGCCCAGGCTGCTGTCGCGTTTCAAATGGGGGCTTGCTGCCGACCTTCAGGTTCCGGATCTCGAAACTCGTATTGCCATCCTGAAAAAGAGATTATATAAGGATGGTATCGATATGCCTTATGAAGTGCTCGAATACCTGGCATACAGCATAACCACCAATGTCCGCGAACTCGAAGGCGCACTTATCTCGCTCATGGCCCAGTCGTCGCTCAATAAAAAAGCCATTACCATTGACCTGGCCAGGCAGATGATCGATAAGTTTGTAAAAAATACAGCACGCGAGATATCTATCGATTTTATTCAGAAAATTGTTTGCGATTACTTCAACATACCGGTTGATGCCATCAACTCCAAAACCCGTAAACGCGACATAGTTCAGGCCCGGCAACTGGCCATGTATTATTCGAAAAAACTAACCAAAGCTTCGCTGGCCGCCATCGGGCTACACTGCGGCAACAAAGATCATGCAACGGTGTTGCACGCCTGCCGTACCGTAAACAACCTGATTGAAACAGACAAGCAATTCCGCACCTATGTGGAAGAAATTGAAAAACGGATTAAGTTCTAACCTGGCCAAACAAACAACAAGAAAAGGAAGCTGAGTCATCATGCTTCCTTTTTTTTATGAAAGGCACAAACCGTTCACCAGCTTTTTTAATGCTACATAAAATATTTTGTGGCTGTGCTGCAAAATTCATTATTTGAAAAGATAAAGTTACTTTTGCAATACCGACTAAAAAAACAATTCAAATCAGTTCGATGAAAATATTGATGGTATGCCTGGGCAACATTTGCCGGTCGCCTATGGCCGAAGGATTGATGCATGCTAAAATAAAAAAGTACAAGTTGAATGCAGAGGTCGACTCGGCTGGGTTTGAAGCATTTCACACCGGCGATTCTCCCGATTACCGGGCTACCCAGGTTATGCAACAACACGGTATTGATATTACTGATCAGCGATCAAGGCTGTTCAGGAAATCAGATTTTGATACCTTCGATCGCATTTATGTGATGGACAGCGGTAATTATTCAGATGTACGGTCGAAGGCAAATCACGCCGGGCAGATGCAAAAAGTGGATTATATCCTGAATGTATTGCATCCGGGAAGCAACAAAGCCGTTCCCGATCCTTATTATGGAGGTAAGGAGGGATTCGAAACTACGTTTAAGCTGCTTGATGCTGCTACTGAGCAAATAGCCATTGAATTAACAAATACTAAAATCTAACCTAATATGCCTGCCCCTGGCAAAGAAGATATTTTAAAAGCCGCAGAGCGGATACGTCCTTACCTGCATCGCACCCCAGTGCTCACTTCGGAAGTGTTGAACGAAATAAGCGGCGCGCAATTATTTTTCAAATGCGAAAACTTTCAGAAGGCCGGTGCTTTCAAGTCGCGTGGAGCCACCAATGCTGTATTCAGCCTGGGTCCTGATGAATTAAAGAAGGGAGTCGCCACGCATTCGTCGGGGAACCATGCGGCTGCACTTGCCCGTGCCGCCCGTTTAAAGCAAATCCCCGCATATATTGTGATGCCTGAAAATTCATCGAAAGTTAAAATTGAAGCGGTAAAACATTATGGAGGGAATATTACCTTTTGTGCATCAACCCTCGAGGCTCGTGAAGAAACGCTCAAAATGTTACTAAGTCAGACGCATGCACTCGAAATACATCCTTATAACAATTATTCAATTATTGCGGGACAGGCTACGGCTACACTCGAACTGATTGAAGAAAACCCCGGTCTCGACCTGGTGATAGCCCCGGTTGGCGGAGGCGGGTTGCTGAGCGGAACTGCGCTGGCTTGTCACTATTTTTCACCGGGTACAAAGGTTATAGCCGCAGAGCCTGCCGGAGCTGACGATGCATTTCAATCCTTCAGCCAAAAGAAATTTATCCCTTCGGTTCATCCCGATACCATTGCCGATGGATTAAGGACTTCGCTCGGGAGCCTTACTTTCCCGATCATCAGTAACCTGGTGAGCGAAATAGTTACAG
Organism: uncultured Bacteroidales bacterium; assembly: GCA_937965665.1. GTDB lineage: Bacteria > Bacteroidota > Bacteroidia > Bacteroidales > UBA4417 > UBA4417. The sequence goes on along the minus strand of CALCJE010000075.1, from coordinate 4,065 downwards.
TTACCGACGACATCACCATTCAGGCCATGAAACTGGTATGGGAACGGATGAAAATAATCATTGAACCTTCGTCGGCAGTAGCCTTAGCTATAGTTTTACAGAATAAGCAGAAATTTGCAGGGCAAAAAATCGGGATTATATTCTCCGGTGGGAATGTCGACCTGATGCATTTACCCTGGTTGTAAGAGCTCCGGACTACAAATCATGAACCTGGAGTCAATAAATTACCCGATAAATCTTATTCGTCCTTAAAGACATACAACATCCTAAAAGATAACATGACAAAAGGTAACCTTTACCTGGTACCCACGCCCCTGGGCGATACTGGTTTCGCGAGCGGAATTCCCCCGATGAACCTGGAAGTGCTTCAACACATAAATACTTTTATTGTTGAAGAGCTCCGAACAGCCCGCCGTTTTCTGCGTAAGGCTGGATACATGAAGGACTTCGAAACTGTAAGCTTTCATGTTTTAAATGAACACACTCCTGACCACGAAGCCATAGAAATGCTCGAAAGTGCAGGCAATGGTCACCACATCGGGCTATTGAGCGAAGCAGGACTGCCTTGCATTGCCGATCCCGGCAACATCATTGTGAGGCTTGCTCACCGCAAGGGCATCAGGGTAATCCCGCTCACTGGACCTTCTTCTATCATGCTTGCCCTGATGGCTTCGGGATTTAACGGCCAGAATTTTGTTTTCCATGGTTACCTGCCGGTAAAACCGAATGAGCGGATCAAAGCGCTGCGCGACCTCGAACATGCCGTGGCTGCTTCTGACCAGACCCAGATTTTTATCGAAACGCCATACCGGAACCTGGCTATGCTCGAGAGCATTGTTAAAACCTGCCACCCAAACCTGATGCTTTGCATAGCAGCTGACCTTACCCTCGAAACAGAGTGGATCCGATCTCAGCCGATCCGCGACTGGAAAAACCAAAAACCTGACTTGCACAAACGCCCCGCAGTATTTCTTCTAGGAAACTAATACCTTATAAATAAAAGTTATGCCATCAGAACAATTTTTAATCCGGGTCAAATACGCACGCTATAAAATGAAGGCAAATTAAATCTGAACAGTTGTACATTACTACCGAAAATAAAATTCAATTTTGCAGGTAACTATCATTCATTCATAATCACAAACCACGACAACATGAAACCAGGGAAATTACGTATCTCAGCTTTTTTGCTTATACTTTCGGGCCTGTTTATTACTCCAGGTTGTAACCAACCCAAAGAGATTAAACCCCTTCGTGTTGCACTTTCGTCGGGCAGCGAAAACTATGTTAACTGGGTACACCGTGGTGACTCAACTGCTGAGATTGTTGATTTGAAAGGAATGCGGCCCGATTCTGCACTAAAACTGCTTGCCTCCTGTGATGCAATAATTTTTACCGGGGGCGAAGACGTGGTTCCCGCCTATTATGGAAAAGCAAGCGATTCAGCACGTTGCGAATCGAACCCGGGGCGTGATACACTGGAAATGGCCCTGATAAAGGAAGCTGGCAAGCTTAAGATGCCGGTATTTGGTGTGTGCCGCGGACAGCAGATTTTAAATGTTGCGTTGGGCGGTACGCTGATTATTGACATACCTGCAGATCACCCGGGTAATGTGATTCACAGGATGGATGATTACCTCCGCTGCTTCCATTCAGTGAACGTAGTGAATAATAGCCAACTACAGTCTATTGCGAAAGCGGATACAGGTTGGGTTACCTCCAATCATCACCAGGCTATTGAAAAACCTGCGCCGGGTTTGCGAATTTCGGCCTGGAGCAACGATAGTATAGCCGAAGCCATTGAGTGGTCCGATCCGGCTGGCAAGCCATTTTTCATGGCTGTACAATGGCACCCCGAACGCATGGATGCTGAAAATCCACTCAGCATGCCACTAATGAAAGCCTTACTGAAAGCCGCCAGCGAATACAAAAATCATCAATAAAAAAGGCATTAGGCATTTCAGGCAGTTTTAAAGGACATAATCCAATCCCGGTTATACTGCGGGCGCAACAGTTTTAATAAAACATGCTGCGGAAATTATCACGCAATGTTTTCAGGCTGTATTACTCAAAAATCAAGAACCAATTTTTGAAATTAGATTCATTCCGGGATGGAACAGGATGATCATCTTCGAGGTTAAACTATCCCACACATTTGAAAAAACGGCGATAAACTGAACAAAAAGCTACAAATTGTATTTATATTTGTGTTTTAAAATAAAATTAAAATTCTTTTCTTTTTATTTTTTCTTAACTTTGGTATAATCAAAAAACTCATTCACTCCTTGTTATGCATTCATTTATGGGAGTATATAAAAAGAGAAAGACAGGAATACCCGAATAATTAAGAAGCAAAAACATGAGCTAAAAATATAATCTTAATCAAATCTAATTATAAACCTCAAAAAAAACTATTTATGAAAAAACTTGCAACAATTCTTCTTGTGTTTGGGATGTGGCTCACATCATATTCTCAGACAGCCGATTATCCCTGGGCGATAGGTGGCGGAGTTCACTGGGCCAGTTTCAGCGATGTGAGTATGCCGCTCAAAGATCAGTTTAAAGATATGCAGTTCCAGGGTGGTCTTGAACTGTCAGTAGGCCGTTATCTGAACCGCTTCTTCAATATTCAGCTATCGTCAGGATTTATGAGCCTGAAAAAAGGAACATATCATGATTATACCATTTCTGATCCCAAATTCTGGCATGCCGACCTGGATGGCCAGATAAAATTCCTCGGAAGCGTGATTAAGGAGGATGCCATTTTAACTCCATATTTCTATTTTGGATTTGGCGGACAATACCTGAATCAAACGGGCGACCTGAAAGCCCAGGCCGGCCTGGGAGTGGATCTTAAAGTGATTAACAACCTTGCCTTGTATGCACGTGCCGATTACGCCACAACTACTGACAGGCTCGGTGCAGCCTACGTTCATCCCCACGTTGGAATAAAATACCGTTTCACTACCGAAAAAGACAGGGACAAAGATGGTGTTGTGGATGATGAGGATCGCTGTCCAGATGTATTTGGGCTTAAAGAACTTAAGGGATGCCCCGATAGTGATGGTGATGGTGTTGCCGATATTGATGATAAATGTCCTGATACACCGAAGGGTGTGAAGGTTGATGCAATGGGTTGTCCGGTTGATGCCGATAAGGATGGCGTAGGAGATTACCTGGATAAATGCCCGAATACACCTGCTGGCGTTAAAGTTGATGCCAAAGGTTGCCCGGTTGATTCAGACAATGATGGAGTGGCAGATTACCTGGATAAATGCCCGAATACACCGGCTGGTGTAACAGTTGATTCAAAAGGCTGCCCGGTTGATTCAGATAATGATGGCGTTGCAGATTACCTGGATAAATGCCCGAACACACCGGCAAATGTAAAGGTAGAAGCCAATGGTTGCCCAATTGATACGGATAAAGACGGCGTTGCCGATTACATGGACAAATGCCCGACTGTTCCCGGAACTGCTGCAAACAAAGGATGCCCTGAAATGACACAGGTTGAAAAAGAACAAGTGGTCAAAATAGGAAAAGCAATTTACTTCGCTACAGGCAAGGATATTATCAAGAAAGAATCGGAAGCTCCGCTGAATGAACTGGTTGTTATCCTGAACAAATACCCGAAAATGATGATGCAGATTGAAGGTAACACCGACAACGTAGGTGATGACAACAAGAACCTGAAACTGAGCCAGGACAGCGCTGCTGCCGTGAAGAAATACCTGGTAAGCAAAGGTATTGCTGAAGATCGCTTAACATCCATTGGTTTTGGTGAAAACCGGCCAATTGCCGACAACAAAACAGCTGCTGGAAGGGCTCAGAACCGCCGCGTTGATTTGAAAGCTGAATATTGATAATATTGCTGATTGACAATATGGTTATTAAAAGGGAAGCTCACTAAGCTTCCCTTTTTATTTATTACCAACTCAAAGCACCTGAAATTTCAACGCAGCATCGCGACAATTTACCATACATCAATAAACCCGGAATTCGATATAACGGGTAGTATCCCTTTTTGTGTGTAATGAGTTCTTTTTCTAAATTCAAAGGTATTCA
>CALCJE010000074.1 GCA_937965665.1 uncultured Bacteroidales bacterium | reverse complement strand
GATGCAAATCAATCCTTAAATCCTTAAATAAAGCTTACCCAAAAACAATCTCAATAAATCAATAAATAACCAATTTAAATCAAAAATCGAAAATCATGAAAAATCTGATGAAAATGCAAACATTGCTAACCATGCTGGTTTTAACTTCAGTACTGGTTTTATCATCGTGTAAAAAAGATGAAGGAATAGATGAAGGCGACAAAACCGCGCTCAACGCTTTAGTTGTTGAAGCCGATGCACTGTCAGCGTCCGCAACCTCCACCGATTACCCACAGGCTGCCATCGACACCTACAAAACAGCACTGGCAAATGTTAAAACCGCTGCTGCAACTCCGCTTACGCAAACTCAAATCGATAATCTGAAAGTTCAGTTGTCGGAAGCAATGCAGACCCTAAAATCGAAAGCGTACGGATTTATTGATGAAGCGCTTTACCTGAATGCCGGCTGGCACTTCGAAGAAGGAACCGGAACCACAGCAACTGCTTTCTCAACCGTAAAACATGTGGCTACCTTTAAAGCCGGCAACTCGGTGATTCTTGGCGCTGATGCCAAATCGCCGGTATGGGTTAATGGTTTAAAAGGAGGAAAAGCTATTTACTATACCGGAGGAGCCCACCTGGAAGTTCCTTATACCAACGCTTTCCTGCCAGCAAACCTTACCATTTCAGTATGGGTGAAACCTGATGAGTTATATGAAAACAACTACATTATCTCACAAAACTACTGGAATGGATATAAACTCCAGACCCAGGGAGGCGGAAAGCCATTTTTTACCTACAAAAAAGTGGATGGTGGAATTATAGATGCTGACAACGAAACTGATAATTCAATAAAAGCCGGACAATGGAACCACATTGTTGTTTCAGTGAATGGAACCACTAAAGAATTAAAAATGTATGTTAATGGCACACTTACAAAAACCTGGACCGAGTCATCAAAAAATATTGGTCCTTTAACCCAAACACTTACCAGTCCTGACCCACAACCATTTATTATCGGATGTGTTGCAACTGATGCTGAACTTGCAGCTAATTTCATGGAATGGACTACCAAAGACAATCTTGGCTACTTTAAAGGAGCTATCGATGAATTAAAAATCTATAATATTGCATTAGCCGACGGACAGGTGTCGAAGCTATACAATGACGAAAAACCTTAATTGGTTGATTTGGGTTACTTGTGCTGAGGGAAAGGCTCATTTATCACTGTTAGCGTTATAGCAGGGAATTGAGCCTTCCCTCTTTATCAAACTGATGATTAGGGTAAAATCCCGCTTATTAATAATCTCTATCTGAAAAAATCTTCCCGCATGAACCGTTTTATCCCCATACTTTTTATTTGCCTCTGGAGCCTTCAGGGCTTAACTCAAACTGGTCAGCTTGATATACCAAGGATAAGTCAGATGCCGGATTTGCCTTCACCCCTGGCAATACGTGATTGGGAAACGGTTGCACGCGATTACGACAATTTTGTTTTTGATTTTAATAAAACGGGGCAGTACCTGCCGCTTTCAAAGAATGGCACACCCGGGCAATACAATTACACGGATAACACACCGGTTTTTATTGACACGTATGTTGGTGCCAATAGCCATCTGAACCAGGCTGAAGCCATCAATATCATGCCGGCTGTTGTTGGCGCATCGCTTATCGGAATTAACAAAAGCAGCCAGAGCGGCAAAAACTGGGTAGCTGCTACCAAAGATTTTTTTAACCTGAAAAACGGGCAGAATGTTTACCTGAACAATTATTCAACCAAATCGGGGAACGACTGGTGGTACGACGTTATGCCCAATATATATTTTTACCAGCTAAAGGCACTGTATCCCGGCTCTGTTCCCGAATTCGATAACCAGTTTGTTACGGTTGCCGATCGTTGGCTGTATTGCACAAAACAGCTGGGCGGGAGTTCGACACCATGGGCCATCCCGAACATGAATTACCGCGCATTTAACCTGGGTACAGGCTTGCCGCTTACAACAGGAGTACCGGAGCCTGAATCAGCCGGAAGCATTGCCTGGTTGCTCTATAATGCCTACCTCGAAACCGGCAGCAGGAAGTATTGGTATGGCGCACAACAGGCTATGGATTTCCTGGCAGGATTTTCCTCAAATCCTTCGTACGAACTTCAGTTGCCTTATGGCACAATTACAGCAGCCCGAATGAATGCCGTTGAAGGAACAAACTACCCTTTACAAAAATTACTCGATTGGTGTTTCAATAAAGGCGACCTCAGGGGTTGGGGAGCCATTGTTGGAAACTGGGGCGGGTACGACGTTTCAGGCCTTATCGGCGAAGCCAACGATAACGGTAACGATTATGCTTTTATAATGAATGGCTTTCAGCAGGCTGCAGCCCTGGCTCCCCTGCCCAAATACGATAAGCGGTATGCCCGCGCTATCGCCAAATGGATTCTGAACATTACAAATGCCAGCCGCATGTTTTACTGGAATGCGCTGCCTGAAAACCTTCAGGATTCCTACACCTGGGCATCCGTAAACGATCCTGCTGCATGTATCCCCCACGAATCAATGAAACAGGTGTGGGCAGGAAAAACACCTTTTGCAACAGGTGATGCGCTCAAAGGCGGCTGGGCTGCAACCAACCTTTCACTATACAGTGGCTCAAGCGTTGGTTATCTTGCAGCGGTGGTACAAAAAACCAATATCCCCGAGATACTCCGGATCGATCTGAACAAAACTGATTTTTATGGCGACAACGCTTTTCTGACATACCTTTATTTCAATCCTACTCCTGCAGATCGGAAGAGCACACGTCTGAACTCCAGTCACTTAGGCATCTCGTA
>CALCJE010000073.1 GCA_937965665.1 uncultured Bacteroidales bacterium | reverse complement strand
CCACTCCCGAATTATCAATGGCAATTGCCTTCAGTGTGGTATTATCCTGTGTAATTGAAACCGTTCCCCCGGAGGCTGTCATGGTTGAACTGGTTGTCGGAGTAGTCCCATCCAGCGTGTAATAAATGGATACAGGTTCGTTTGCTCCTGTTCCCGTTAATGTAACTGTAGTGCCACCGGGATAATAACCGCCACCTGGATTCACACTTATTGTAGTACCGGAAGTTGTCCCGTTTCCAACCCAGGTATGGAAAATATACGACCTTGCAACATTTCCTTTAGCATCGGTGGCTTCAACATAATAATCCACCAACTTACTTTTTATTCCTGTGATCTTAGCTGAGTATTCATCGGCCTTGTATTGCGGAAGCAGGCTGGTTAAACCAGGTATCACTTTTTTAGTCATGGGCAGTTCGAGCCAGTCATTTACTTCTGCACCACCGGTATATGTTTCATTCTGATTGCTTGTTAACGGGTTTTTCCCGTCTTTATCGGTCCTGTATTTTAGTTTAACCGATGTTAACCCGCTGATATCGAATACGTAAGTCCACACGGTGAAATCCGACGGTTGATAGGTAAGCCATTCTGTTTCGCCCGGGTTGTAGGGCTCGCGCTGGAGATGGTAAATGGATGGCGGTGTTTTGTCATTCCCTCCGTTCACCACATTCATCCCCTTGGCAACCGAAAGGTTCGAAGCACGGGTAGCATGCGAATCCCAGTCTTCGGTACCATCCCAATACCAGTAGCAACTTGTTTCGCCCATAGCCAGGTAATTCAGGGCTGTTTTTGTATCATCGGAAGAAGGATTTATCTGCAGGGCCGTTTTAGCAATATTGGATGTAGCTGTAATTACGCCCCAACTGTTGCGGTCGGGACTGTAATCGGAGGATAATTCATTTCCGTTCAGGCTGTATTTCCCGGGATCACCGTTCCACTTTAAAAACTCGGGATCCGCACCAGCACCGTACCAGCTTCCGGCTTCCACATGAATTATGTCATCCATTGCAGGAGGAAACCGGTCTAAATAATCCTGCACGGTGGTACAAACAAAGCGAGTTGGATTTGCCTGCAGCCAGCTGACAAAATTGTCGAAGTTGGAACCGTAATAACCCGAAGATCCACCGCCATGATTATCACCATCGTGGTGTAAGAGAAGGATAATCGGGTGATCTGGATCGGTATTGTAACTTTCGAGTTGACTCATACATAAATCGTACTGAAGGGCTCCAAACCCACCACGTCCGTCTTCGTTGCCGAAAAGCAGGGAAGCTGGCATGGCAATCATCCGGTATTCCTTACCGGTATTGGGATCCACGTATTTCATCCAGTGCGGGCGATGCCCCCATCCGCCTGAAATTTTACCTGGCGCATACAAGCCGTTGAGTTTAACCCAGTCGCCGGGATCGGCATTTACCTGGTCGGCTTTGTTGGGCTCCACAATACCGAAATTCTTTTCGTACGACAAACCAACCGAGGTGCGGTCGATATGTGAATTGTCGACCATAACCCATTCAATACCTTGCTTCACCAGCGAAGGAATCATTTGTTCCTCAAATGCACATTCAGGCGGAAAAAATCCTTTTGAGTAGGACAGCCCGGGAAAATTGGCAGCAAATGCGTCCTTGTGTTTTTCAATCTGGTAAATGATATCCGTGCTATCTATCAAAGGCATTAAGGGGTGATAATATCCGAAACCTACCATATCCAACCGCTGATTTCCCAGCGAAGTCTTTTTGGCCGTCATAGCATTCCAGTTTTGTTTCCAGTTGGCAAAAGCCATTCCGTTGGCTTCAAGCACGTTTAAATCTTCGATAAGCGAACCCGAAAAGCTTAACTGCGCCCCGGCATGTTCGAAACCCGTAAGTTTATTCACCGCTCCCGGTGCATAGTTTGTGTATGGCCCCGAGCGCGAAGTAAATACATCCAGCAGATTATAGCTCATCCGGTTGGCATCAATGGTTTGTTTTACCGTCTCGCCCGGCCAGTATACAGGCTGGTGCATATGCCACTGAAAGGCAATATAAATGGGTGGTTTCTGAGCCAATGACGAAAAGGTAACAATATAAACAAAGGAAAGCAGGAAGGATATTTTTTTCATCTTAGAGTTTCGTTAGTTTTTATTTGCACACACCCTGCCGGTGTGCAGACACAAAAACTGTCCGAAACAGTATATATCCCGGACAGTCTTAATTGGTTATTGGTGATGGAAATTAGTTCTGATCAAATTTAACTATTCCGGATTATTTAACCACAACTTTCTGACTTACAGTTTGAGTACCCGAAACCACACTTACTACATAAACGCCGGCAGGAAGATTGCTGGTAGAAAAACTCTGCAAAGTTGATCCATTAACTGAGTTGCGCAGCACCACCTGGCCCATTATATTGCGGACAAGCACTTCGGCTTTTCCATCCACTCCGCTGATATTGAATTTGCCGTTGGCGGTATATACCCTTAGCTGCGACTGATTTGGTCTATCGGTACCAAGGGTAACTTCGTTAAAACTTAGTACAAACCTGTTTGGATCATCAGTTGTGGAAGCTGCAAACTCATAAGCCGGATTAACAGTTAAATCCTGGGTTGTGTTAAGTTTTGTATCTTTTAAAAGAATTCCAGGTAAATTTGCAAAACTTTCTATACCCGAAATATTGATGGAATAAACGCCATCGGAAGGAATATACATTCCAAGCGGAATGCTGAATGGTCCTGTTGCAAATGGCATTGAATTAATTGTTGTTTTCTGATTACTTTCTACTAGAGTGTAGATCTGAGGAATATCTGTATTCAGACTAAAAAACTTCTCGCCATCATAAAAGTCTTTACCAACAGCACTTTGTGTATCAAACTGGATAAAAGCCTCATCATAATTGGTAGAATTGCCCATTGTGAGTTTCAACTGGTCAACAGGAGATGATTGTGAACTTTTCATCCAATTATTATCATGCACTCTGGCAGCATTTGGAAGAACGAGTGAAGTTCCTAATGCTTTAACGAAAAATCCCTGAGTAGCAGATATTTTACCAGTTGCTCCGGAAGTTTTATGGCTACCATCAAGATAGGATTCATAGCCTGCTCCTCCCGATTTTGCTTCATTATAAACATAATAATAACCATCCGAAAGATTGGTTTTTGTGACTTTATCCCAATCTATTGCAGAAGCAAATGGATTTCCAATTAAATTATAGGTATTGCCTCCTGTGGTAAGAGCAATTGTTTGATCCCCGGTTGTAAGAGAACCTGAAAATGCTTTTGTTGTGCTCCCGGCAAAGCCAGAAGCATATGCTACAAGATAACCTTTGCCAACCTCAAATTGTGGTGTAGCACCAAAATCAGTAGTATTTAAGAACCAATCTGTTTTCTTCAGGTTCAACCAGTTTAGGTTTTCTGATTGATTACCTTCACTCCATTTATAGAAATCATAGGTGGCACCAACAGTAGAATTAAAAGTAGCAGACGCAAAATTTCCATCGCTGATATTTTGGCCTGACACAGGGGAAGATATAAAATGCCATTTGTTGTCATTTGTAATCAATTTTTTGATGGTTGCTGAACCTGTAACGATGCCATTTGTGATAAGGGAACCACCGTTTTCAATTAATAGTCCACCGGCCCCGGCGCTATTGGTAAGGGTGCCGGTGACGGTTAGGGAATTACCAGAATTAATAATAACATTTCCGCCCAATTCTATAGTCAAACTTGGTAAAGTCACAGATCCCGTAATAAACAAAGTTGCTGTATTCTTCACTGTTACATCTGAACCTAAGTTTACACTTAAATCTAATGTTCCAGCTTCTAAAACAGTTGCACCTGTATAAGTTTTGGCTGTTGTTGATAGGACTATCTTACTGTTTTGTTTTAATGAAATCCCACCTATTCCTGAAATAGTGCCAGAAAGAGTCAATGTTTTATTATTAGTTCCATAAACGTCAATATAATTTCCATTATTATTAATGGCTGATGAAATTGTTAAATCTCCATTTATAGGATTCAATTCAAGAGGATTATAACCAGCCTTAATCGGAAAATTAATAGATTGCAACACACTGGAGTAGTTTTCAATCTTAGGTTTAACCCCTCCGTAATCATAAAAAGTATTTTCATTAGTCCCATTAACTATGCGAGAAGCCCCCCCATTTCCAAAAAGAATACAATGTCGATTTGTGCTCGGGAGGTCATTAGTCATGATAAGGCCTACACTACCATCAAGAAACAGAATATCATTTCCATTAGGAAGAGCCGCTCCATTCCCATTCCACCAATAGTTAGAAACATTCCATTGACCGCTTGTTGGATTCTGGTCGTTTCTCCAAGAGAAGGTTGTTTGTGAAAAGGTAAATGTTGAGAAAAATAAAAAAAATAAAAAAGTTGTGATGCCTTTTTGACGGAAAATGAAATTACAACTCTTAATGTCAAAACTAAGTAAAGAAATTTTCATAACCACCTCCTATTATTTTAATTAGTATATTTTTTTTCACAGTAAATTTATCACATTTCCAAAAACAATCCAATTTTTTTTTAACAACCCGCAGGCTACTACCATAGCAGCCTGCGGGAAGAATTTGTTGCCTACTCCACCACCACCTTCCTATACCAGCTTCCTGTTTTTCCTTCGAAACGCAGCAGGTAAATTCCTTTGCCATAGGCAGAGATATCAAGGCTTTCGGTTGGGTTTTCGAGGTTTTGCTCCAGCAGTAGTTTGCCTTGTACCGTGTACACGGCAAGCTGTCCCTTTTCGCGGGTTTGTATGGTAAGCTGCCCGTGGCCGGGGTTAGGGTATATGGCCGGGCTGTCTTGAGAGAGATCTTTAACGCCTGTTCCTAAACAGATTACTTCGGTAGCGGTGTACTTGCCACCTGATACACTACCGGCATCCCAGCATATATCTTTCGAAGTAAACAGGTCAAGAGTTTGCGAACCGCTGCCATTGTTAAAAACGACACCCAGCGGCAAGCCAGGAAATCCGCTTACGGTATAGGAATAATATCCGTCGGTACCCAGTGTCATGGCCGTGCCGGGCCAGTCGGCACCAAATTTTACATTGTTTACAAAGAAATAAACTTTGCAGGCGCTCCATCCGGCAGGAGCTTTGAAGCGCACGGTAATGGAGGTTGGCGTTGAGTTAATTACATAGCTGTTTACCGACTCAGCCGAATACAACTGTGTTACCGGGTTGTAGGCAATGGCCCGCAGGGTTTTGGATGCCGAAATTTTTACCGGCGCCGTGTACAAAGTCGAGCTAAGAGTGGGGGCCGTATTATCGGTGGTATAGTATATCGAAGCTCCGTCAGTCGCCGAAAGGGTTACAGTCTGCTCGTTATAGTAGGTACCACCCGAAAGGCTCACGCTCAGCAGCGGTGCCCCATTGACAGTGGTTTTGGTCCAGATGGCATAGTCGGTTCCCGAGGTAGCCAGGCTATACTCGGCTGGT
>CALCJE010000072.1 GCA_937965665.1 uncultured Bacteroidales bacterium | reverse complement strand
GTAAACCCGAATTAACCGATCAGCTTTTGAAACTGGGTGCATCCGAAGTTATCGACAGGCAATCCATTGACGATACATCGGGAAAAGGGCTGCTGCCCGGGCGCTGGATTGCAGCACTCGACACCGTTAGCGGGAATACGCTTTCAACCATCCTGCGCTCAACTATCGATCGGGGAATTGTGTGCAACTGCGGAATGATTGCGTCGCCCAGGCTCGATGTGCCCGTATTTCCTTTTATCCTGCGCGCAGTAAGGCTTATCGGTATTGCCTCAGCTGATACACCCATGAGCCGCCGGCTCGAAATATGGAAACTTATTTCTGAAAAATTACAACCCGGAAATATGGACGGAATGCATCGTGTGATTGGTCTTGATGCTGTTCAGGACGAACTGAACCGCATGCTCTCGGGTCAGCAGTCGGGCAAAGTTCTGGTTCAGTTATGAAATATTTTTTAGCCGGTATCCCGCTAAAACCTTTATTCCAATTCATTTCAAACGCAAATCCGGGTATTGATCCGGGTTTCGCCATGTCAATATTTTAGCGTTGATTAAAAGCGTGATATGCACTGTGTGCTATTAACTCCTGCACCATCCTGCAGCTTTATCTATTTTACTGCAATTGCTCCTCTGGCAGTTCGTGCAGTTGAGCTGCGGCTGTTTCGCGGTTATATTGTGCCCACGATACCATGGCATCGAGCACCGGCTTTAATGCTTTTCCCGATTCGGTTAAACTATACTCTACAAATGGAGGTACCACTGGCAACGACTTCCGGTGTACCAGTTTATGAACTTCCAGCTCTTTTAAATGTTGTATTAACATCTTTTCGGTGATTGCCGGAATGAGCCTTTTCAGTTCGCTATACCGTTTTGTACCACTCAACAGGTTGTAAATAATAATAGGTTTCCAGCGCCCGCCTATAATACCAAGGGTTTAGGTTACAGGACATTGGGTAAGCGAATTTTTACGATTGTCCTGGTTTGTGGAGGTTTCTTTGATTTTGGTCATTAATACACACTTTGGGGTAAGTACTTGTAAAAAAGTAAGTGCAAATATACCTTTGTTCCATCAATTAAAAGCAAAAATTATGAAAATTGTAGTCACAGGCTCCTTGGGCCATATCAGCCGGCCGTTGGTTGAGAAGTTAACAGCGGCAAAACACGAAGTAACCGTTATCAGCAGCAATGCCGACCGTAAAAAGGAAATAGAAGCGCTGGGTGCAAAAGCAGCCATTGGATCGGTTAGTGACCTGGCTTTTATTACCGATACCTTTAAAGGAGCCGATGCGGTTTATACTATGGTTCCCCCAACTTTCAGCGCAAGCAACTGGAAACAGCACATTGCCGGAATTGGCAAAATTTATGCACAGGCTATTGCTGCAACCGGGGTTAAAAACGTAGTAAACCTGAGCAGTATCGGGGCACATATGCCCGATGGCTGCGGACCTGTCAGCGGTTTATACCATGTTGAACAGGCATTGAATGCCCTGGATGGCGTAAATGTAAAACACCTGCGCCCCGGATTTTTCTTTTATAATTTCTTTGCCAATATCGGCATGATAAAACATATGGGTATAATCGGGGGCAATTATGGCGAAGGTACCCGCCTTGTTGTTGCCGATACCAGCGATATTGCCGATGTTGCAGCTGAGGAACTGCTTCACCTATCATTCGAAGGCAAGAGTGTAAAATACATTGTAAGCGACGAAAAAACAACGGAACAGGTTGCTGCTATCCTGGGTAAAGCCATAGGTAAGCCTGATTTGAAATGGGTTAATTTTACCGATGCCGATACCATTGGAGGAATGTTGCAGAACGGGGTACCCGAAGATGTTGCAAAAAATTACGCCGAAATGGGAGCTGCTATGCGAAGCGGCGAAATGGCTGCCGAATATAACCAAAGCCGCTCTGCGACCTTTGGTAAAAATAATCTCGAAACCTTTGCCCCGGTTTTCGCTGCTGCTTATGCCCAGGCATAGTTTGTTACAATCAAATCACATAGATATTTTAAAAAAGAGGGCGATCAGTTAAAGACTATCGCTCTCTTTTTGGCTTATTACCTGTTTAAAAATTTGGCTATCCTCCTCGATGCATTTTCGCGTAAGTTAAAATAATAAAACGGGTAATCGAGGTTGTGGTAAACTCCTTTGGTTGAAGCGGCCAGTGCACTGCTATACGTGGAGTTGGCGAATAACACGCCGAGTGTTGTGTCGATAGTGGCATCAGCACATTGAGGAACCGGGAAATACGAACCGGTTGCATCTTTCATAAATGATCCCAGGCCTTGTTCCATGGTAGCTGTTGCCTGGCTCCGTGTCCAGGTTATCGGATTTATCACAACACCTACCATTCCCCATAATATCGGATTTTTTATTGCTATATCAGGAGCTTCGGTATTATAGGAAATGATAACGCCGACATCGTCAGGGCCGGTGGCAAACTTAAGGTGGGGATTATTTTTTAAGTATTCTTTTGTAACCGGATAGCCAATAACATAAGCGGCAATCATTCGGGAATATACCTGCGGGTTTTCTTTGAGATAACCTGCCAGCATATTGCTTAATACATTTGAACCCTGCGAATGACCGGCTAAAATAAACGGCCGCCCGTTGTTGAAATGTTTTATATAGTAATCGAATGCAGCAGTGGCATCAGAAGTAGGAATCCCTGCTGTAACGGAGGGGGAGTTTTTAGTTAGATTTCCTTGTCTGTAGAAGGGAGCATATACGTTGGCAACTGTTTGAAATGCAGTGGCTTGTCGTAAAAATGCCAGCGGTGCCATTCTCAGCATCGATGTGTCATCGATTGCCGAAACGACAGGGATGGTATCGGTATTTGTCCAGGAAGTAGGATACAGGTAAAAAACATCCACCGGGTAAAGTTTAGCAGGAATTGATAGCCAGTTGCCGGATTGTGAATAATCAGGTGTTTGCTGTTCATTGTCCGAGGTATTGTCTTTGCTGCAACTGTTTACAACTGTTGTTCCAGCCAAAACAGCAATGGCCAACAGATGAATAAAATTCTTTTTAATTCTCATAACAATCGTACTTGTTGTTAATACTCACTATGTTTGTTAAAAAAAACTGTTTGTTCGGAAGAAGTGTTTATAGGCTGATTTTCAGAATTCTGAACTCCTTTTCATCAGTTCCGGAATTTAAAATAGATTTTATGCTGATTCTTAATTTATGCAAATTGAAATCAAAATATCCTGGTTTAATGTAGCGGCGATAACCCATATAATGTAGTTAGCCATATCTATATTTTGTAGCGATAATACTACAGCAATAATTTATTGTTCAACTGAAAGGTTGGTTTGTGACATGATGATTGGATCAGCTTCCTTTGCAGAAGTCTTCACAAGGGGAGGAAAAAACGAATTTGCCTGTCGTACAGCAATAGCTGTATATAATTGCTTATTAGCGAAATAAGAGATATTTATGATTTAATTTTTGATATACGGTAAATTCTGCAATCGTGTGACAGCAATCTGTTTGTGAGTTTCGAAGCTTTTTTAACGGTTTCATTATCAAGTATATTGCGCACCGAAGCCGGAAACCAGATATTCAGATCTTTTTTCAGATTGAGGTTGAATGTCGCAGGCTGATCACCGCGATTAAAAACGCAGATAGCCAGATCACCGTTCTGAAGTTCCTTTTTCAAAACCTGCACACTATCACGTGTGAAAAGAGTTACCGCCTGCTTTCCCAGGCTATCCTGGTTGATGGCTATTATTTCTTTGTTCAGCAGGATATCAGCCGTTTCTTTCTCCATCGATCTTACATCGAGGTTAACAATCAAAGGAGCAGAAAGCATGGCCCAGAGTATAAAATGGGTGCGGTATTCAATGGCGTTGCAACCTTTAAAACGTCCGCCTACCGAGGATGATTTGCCCTTGCCGTATAAACCCACCATCAACAGGTCGGGATCGTTCCAGCCACCGGGCCCGGCATACTGAGCCAAGTCTTTCTGCTGATCGAAAATTTCCATTATCCCGGTCAGGTCTTTGTTGTCCGATTGCCATACATCGCGCGAATCCCAGGTGGTACGCCACAATTGTCCGCCGGCAGCACGGGCCCAAAGCCAGGGTTTACGTTGTCCCCATTCGCAGATGGCATATACCATTGGCCTTCCGGTTTTTTTGAGTGCATCGCCCATTTTTTTATACCGGGTAAAAGCTGTGGTAACATCCTCAGGTGCATTGCAGTAATCATATTTCAGGTAATCAATTCCCCAGCCGGCAAAGGTTTGCGCATCCAACTCCTCGAAATTATAACTTGCAGTAACGCCTCCACAGGTGTATTCGGCGGCATCGGAATAAATGCCCAACTTCAGGCCTTTTGAATGCACATAATCTGCCAGGGCCTTCATTCCTTGCGGGAAACGTTTCTGATCAGGGAAAAGATGGTTGGTGGCATCGCGCCCGCCTACCCAGAAATCGTCGATAATAATATATTGATAACCGGCTTCCTTCATCCCGGTCGAAACCATAGCATCAGCAATTTCGCGGATAAGCGGATCACTTACTTCGGCTTCAACGAGGTTCCAGCTGTTCCATCCCATGGGTGGCGTTAGTGCCAACTGCTGATTTTGTGCTGAAATACCACATTGTATAAACGCGATCGCGATTAAAAGTAAAGTTGATTTTTGTTTTAAACGCTTTGTAAACATTTGATTATAAAAGTTTTATGATTTTGATTGCTGGTGCCAACGTTTGGGTAACCATTTAATTTTTAAACAGTGCATAGTGCACACTTTGCGAGTGAACCCAGGATTCAGATTGCCTATGCATAATTCAGATATTCAAATGATTGAGCTCGGAATGCAGTTTACAAATGTGTACTTGCCTCAACAGCAACGGTAAAGTAAAATGTCGATCCTTCCCCTGGTTCACTTTCAACCCAAATGGTTCCACCGAGCATTTCAACATATGCTTTGGTAATAGACAATCCAAGTCCAAAGCCTTCATATGTCTTCGAAAGTGAATTGTCGGCCTGTGTAAAACGGCCAAAAATAGCCTGCTGTTTGTCTTTTTCAATACCAATGCCGGTATCTTTTACATAGTATTCAATCAGGTCGCCCTTTTGTTCGAAACCAATTTCGATGAAGCCTTTTTTTGTATATTTTACGGCGTTTTTGAGCAGCTGTGTAATAATAATATCAAGCTTTTCGCGATCGGTGCGAATATGCATTCCTTCGATGTTGAGCGTGTTTTTAAAAATAAGTTGAAGTCCTTTTTTATCGGCTTCTGATTTAAAAACTGCGTACGCGCTTTCCATCTGTCCGCCAATATCTACCAACGAAAGTTTTACTTCTGCCTGTCCTGATTCAATCCGCGAAATTTCGATCAGGTCGGTAATGGTATTCAGCATGCGGGCACTGCTTTTCTCAATAATGGCAATGTATTCCTGCATCTGTTCCTGGGTGAGCGAAACGGTTTTCAACATTTCGGCAAACCCGAGTATACCATGCATGGGGGTTCGGATTTCGTGGGCTATATTCGAAAGGAATGCCGATTTGAGTTTATCGCTTTCTTCGGCCTTCTGTTTGGCATGTTCGAGTGTTTTACGCTGGTTGAAATAATCCTCGAATAACACCCCGATATATTTAAATTCACCAGCCGAGAGCTGTAGCTTCCTGATGGAATCGCTGTTTTCCGATTCGAGGATCCGGGTGATAAGGTTCAGCGGCTGGTATATCCATTTACGGGCATAAACAATATAAACTACCAGCCCGATAAAAAATGCTATTACCGTAATAAACAGCAGGGTTTTGGAGGTGCGGAAATTCAGGTTAAAATTACGGCTGAAAATGATGTTCGATACGGTTTTATTTGCGGCATCCTTCAGGTTAATAGCAATGGCAACAATGCTATAATCGTTGGCACTGTTTATCTGATCCGATTGTTGAAAATCGACATGCGAACTGGTAATTTTGCTGAGCTTGGTTTTGAACGACTGGTCCCAAAGCCTAACCAGGAAAGCATAGCCGGCGGGTTTTGTTTTGTTGTGAAACCGATCGAAGGTTGGATGTATGGAAGATGCACTTACCTCAACAAGACCTTCGGTGGTTACCAGGAAAAAATTGGAATATCTTTTTTCCAGCATTTCTGAAACTGCTGCTGTGGGGATAAACCTGCGCGACAATATTTTTTCGGACGAGGCTTCGCTGATAATGTTATAAGCAGTGTCGTAAACGCAGATATAATCAACCTTCAGGCTTTTTATCGCGCCAAAAATATGTTGGTTGTACCAGCGGGGATCCCTGCTTTTTGTAAATTCAATAAGTTCGTCGGAGCTGGTAAAATCGTTGGCTGCTATGCGCATGGACTCGGAATTCAGGTCGAGCAACGATTCCACCTCGTTGTAAAACTGCGACTGTGCCGAATCGTGTACCAGTTTTTCCTGCACAAGGGTATAAAAATAGAGCGATACAAAAAGCAGCAGGAATATTATGGACGATATGGAGAGCAATAAAATTACCCGTTCAAATATTGTTTTAAGCTTTATCATTTATGCGTTGCTTATGGTTATAAACCAGTTTTTGGCAGTAAATGTTTCAGTGCCCGGATATTTGTGTTAAAACTGATGTACCAACAAAAATACTAATTAATTGAAGATGTAGGTAACAATAGCGCAGGCTTGTACCTGGTGCGATTTGTCTTTACTCTGTACGAAGTGATTTTACCAGGTTTTTCCTCAAAACTGTCCTTACCGGGAAAAAGATCCACAGCAAACCGCTGGTAAATATAACCAGCAGTATGATGGCAATAAACGCCCAGGGTATGGGTGTGTCATGCATCAGGATAGTAGGAATTAATCCAATTAAAGCCGACAGGGTCCCGATGAGCAGTCCCGAAATCAAAATCAACAGGTACTCAGCTGACACCAGGCGCAGAACTAATCTTTTTCCAAGGCCGATGGCCTGGTAAAGGGCCATTTCAGCTTCACGTTCCCGAATCGTCTTAAAAACCACAATTCCAAGCCCGAAGGTTCCGATTAATACACCAAGCCCACCCAGCAACATAAACACCGAGAGGTAAGTGTTTTCAACCGAGTTGAATTGTGCAAGGCGTTCGGATGCCGGTGTTACAAGCATTCCAAAATCCTGAAAAATGTATTCGAGCCTTTCGGCAATAGCCTTTTGCTGCCTGAAATCGCCATCAATAAGCATCAGTTCCGAACTTCCTGCCGAAGGAAAATATTTGCTGAAAAGCTCAGCCGAAACCAATATGTTTCCCTGGAAAACCGAGTTGTTGAGTCCGCCCATGATTTTAATTTTCAGTGGTTTCCCGTTTTCGTCGGTGTATAACAAGGTATCGCCTATTTTTTTCTGCATTCCGTAGGTAATTACGGTTTGATCCGCAAAACAGGGGATAACTCCTGCTGCCAGTTCTTTATTCAAGGTAAGCCATGGATGCTGGTCATCAACATCAGGGTGAAGCCCACTAAAGCTAAATGCCTGTCGTTTATCGAAATAGTAAGATGGTATGCCAAGCATGGTAGGCTGCGAAACCTGGTTGAGATTCAGGCAACTGGCATCGTTTCCGCGAAGGCTCAGCATCTGCATAAAATGCACCTGTTTCAAATCTGCTTCATCAGCAAGTCCGTATTTTTTCTTTCCTTCAATCGAATTCAGGTCATTCAATACCGGTATGGTCGATTCAGCCCAAAACAGGAAGCCTCCTGTACCTGATTGTGGGTTAATTTCGGTGCCATAAAACGTTTTGCGATGGGCGCCGGTAATTATTACCGAGAAGGTTCCGATTGCCAGCAACGCAACCGCGGTAATGGTTTGCCTTTTTTTCATGCTCACATTCCGCAAAGTCAAAGTGAAAAGTTGTGGTCCGGATTCATTTGTTTTTTGACCGGAATGCAGCATTGCATAATACAGGAATATGATTCCCGAAAGCATAAATAATCCCCCAGCCGTAAGAAACATTTCTGATAAATCGGCATGGCCAGGTTGCAGGGAATAAATGATCGCTGCCATCGCACTTAACGCGAACAGTATGGCCAACTCAAGGCTGGTTTTGCCGGGGGCCGTCCGAAATGCCCGCCCACCAAGGGATGCACTTTTCACCATTTCGGATAAGGGACTGCGGAAGTTGTGAAACAGCCCGTACACTACTGATAACATCGCTGTTATCGCGCCGGCAGCAAAACCTATCAGCAGGGTTGTGGCATCAATGTGCATTTGCAGCATGTTGGTCCGGACCGCATCATTCCATAAAGTGTTTAGGCCTGCCAGAATCAGCTTGTTATAAAACACGCCTGCAATAGTACCCAGGATACTGCCCGATATAATTACGACTAAAGTTTCCAAGAAAAGAATCCTGATAATCTCCTTTTTTCGGAATCCCATGGCAGCCATAATGGCAGTTTCGGATTTTCGTTTTTGGGCGTGAAGCGAGAATAATAATGCCGTGAGAAGCAATGCAGCGGTAATGATAAAGAAACTGAGGCTCAGGAAAAGTCCTCCGAAATCGGTCGAATTTGCCGCAGCTGTTTTGCCATCGCTATATGCATTTATTATGCGTAACCCGTTTTCGGATGGCCTGAGCCGTGACATCAGGTTTATCTTAAGGCTTCCGATGGTGGAGCTGTCGGCTGTAAAACGAAATGCCGTTGTATTGCCAAAAGAATTATTCCAGATGCGGAGCCCGGCTGTTGGCGAAATAAAAGCCTTGGGTTTACCGCGATAGTCGTTCCAGTACTTTTCGTCTTTATCCCTGATTCTATCAAGATTAACCGGAGCCCCGGTTTCCCATTCACGGCAGTTGCCGGCTTCTGACATGCCGGGGAAATCGGGCATCAGCGTACGGTCGAAAATCGGGTTTGTGATGGGTACAATATATTTTATACAAAAACGGGCGCTGTCGACGGTTAATTTGCGCAAAGCACCCATTTTAAAGTATTTCAGACTTATGGAGTCGCCAGGCTTCACCATTAGGTCGACTGCAAGCCAATTGTTTATAATGATCTCATGATCCGATAAAGGAAAAGCAGGCAAAGCGGTTGCCGTTACAAAGGAATAGGGGGTAGAGTTATTTTTTGTGTAAAGATCGTTTACCAGGTAGGTTAATATGGGCTGGGCACCAGGAATGGTTTGTTGTATGGCCGATGCAGTGTTTTCATCTATAAATATACGATCCGACCTCAGCTCAAAAGTGTTTTTTAATGTGAGTGCATCCAGGTGCAAACCAACATCTTCCGGTTGCCAGCATCTGCGAACCAGCAAATCCAGTTTTTGTACCGATAAAACTCCGGCAACCGGATCAGCAATCAGCAACAGGTTTGCATAGCTTTTCAATGAAACTTTTCGGGCAAGCAAAGCCTGGTTAACAAAAATATTATAAGGTGCTGACTGGTTTGTTAACAGGCTGAAACGCCCCATCTGCGCATCGTCGGCTATCGAGGCAATTTTCAGTCGGAACGCCACCAAAGGTTCTTTTTGCGAAACAAAGGGGGCATTATCCGAGGCTTTAGATTGTGTACGGATTTTGAGCAGGATTTCATCACCGGGGTGCAGGTCAAGTTTTGAAGCTGTATTTTTGCTGATGATGGCTTCGTCTTCGGAAGGTAGTTGGGGGGCGGAATCCCACAATTTTAAAAACTGTTTGTCAATGCCAAGCACTTCGACCCGGTTCAGTTGTTTGTTTTTATCAGTGTTGCCGGCTATGCCATCGAGTTTCAGCACTGCCGCCACAGTGCCTTGGGTTTGCCCGGCAAGTTCGGCTGCCAGTTGCTGCCTGAAGAAACGATCGCCTGGCTGAATGGAATAATGAATTTTACCAAGCCTGGTAACAGCCAGCCGACCAAGGCTGTAACGGACTGAATCGCCGACAATTAAAGCACCTGTAAGCACAGCGGTACTCAAAACCGTTCCGGCAAGTATACTTAGCCACGATTTGCGGTAATATTGTAAATTGCGGATGAGGAGCCTGGTAATGGTCATTAATGGGTAAGGGTATTAAATCCTGTTTCGGGGAGATTAAATGCAGGCAGGTTAAAATTTTTTGTTGACAGGCCTATTTTGGCTCTGCCTGATTTCTTACCCTGTATTGGTTAAGTCATCAGGGTTAAATGAAATGTTTAAATCTTATGGTTTCCCGGCAACTAATTTTCCTTCCTGCAGTCGGTATATTTTATCGGATCTTCCTGCCAGCTCCATGGAATGGGTCACAATAACCATAGCTACGCCTTGTTCCTTATTGAGTTCAGCTAGCAGGTCGGCAAGTTGCGAGGCATTTGCTGCATCAAGCGAGCCGGTGGGCTCATCTGCCAGAAGAAGCCTTGGTTTATTAATGAGCGCACGTACAACAGCCGTTCGCTGGCATTCTCCGCCCGAAAGTTGAGCGGGGAATTTGTGCCGATGTTGCGAAAGCCCTACCCGGTCAAGCAGTTGCAAAGCCTGTTCATGTGCGTTTCTTTGTAAAGCCTTATCTTTTTGCGGCAAAAGAGGCAGCAATACATTTTCGAGTAGTGTTAGCTGCGGTAGCAAATAGTGCATCTGGAAAACAAAGCCTATATATTTGTTCCTGGTTTCAGCCAGATGGTCTTCATCCATTTCATTTACCGAAATACCTTTTAGTATTACTTTTCCCGAAGTTGGACTGTCGAGTGTGCCCAGGATGTTAAGCAAGGTACTTTTGCCCGAACCCGATGGGCCTAAAATTGCGATATTTTCACATTCGGCTACTTGTAATGAAATTTCGTGCAGCACCCGGCTGCTCTGAGTCGAGCCTGGTGGCCCGTAATATTTTGTCACCTGTTGAAGTTCGGCCAGCATAGTTTAAAATTATAGCTTTGTAAAATTAGGGTTTTAGGTTGAAGTAGGAGTAAGGATTCTTAAAAACATGTTTCGGGAAACTGCCTGCCAGCATTTATTATAGCCCGGAGGTGGAACAAAAACCTGCTGCTGCAAAAGAAAGTTTATGCATTTTCAAAACAAATTCCGAATTTCTCTGAAATTGTTATGGCTCATGATTAAATGGGAAAGCAATTTAAATATCATGTGTTATTGTAAAAATATATAAAATATTGGAGTATGCACTTAAAAAAAGGGGGTAATCTTTCAAAAAATAATTAAATATTGTGATTAGTA
The DNA here is from genome assembly GCA_937965665.1 of uncultured Bacteroidales bacterium. Taxonomy (GTDB): domain Bacteria; phylum Bacteroidota; class Bacteroidia; order Bacteroidales; family UBA4417; genus UBA4417. Next base: position 13,918 of record CALCJE010000072.1, on the reverse strand, counting down.
CAAAAAAATAAGGGGGTACAAATAAATATATCGTATATTTGCAAACGACAAAGATGATGTTAAACGAAAATTATTGATTATGAAAACAAATCTATCATCAATACTTGCTTTTGTGCTTCTGCTGGTATTTGCAACCTCATTCACTGTAAATGCGCAGGAGGCGGAAAAAAAATCCCCTTTTTCCTTGGGAGCTGATGTAGTTAGTTCGTATGTGTGGCGTGGGTCCAAAATAGGAACCGGTCCAAATATTCAGCCATGGATGAAGTTCACAACCGGTGGTTTTACACTTGGCGCCTGGGGATCAACCAGTTTTCATTTTGACACTGATGTGGCTGAAATGGATCTATATACTTCATATGCCTTTGATTTTGGGTTAACCATTGGTTTAACCGATTATTATTTCCAGGGTACCCCATATTTCCATTACCAGGGTGATACCTCAAGCCATGCTTTCGAGATCAATGCAGCCTATACCATCAAAAATTTTTCAATAGCTGCCAATTACATTATCAATGATGCCTCAATGGGCGGGCCTGCCAATAAGCCCGGTGGTGGTGACATGTATTTTGAACTTGGGTATGCGTTTGACAACTTCGACATTTTTGCAGGTGCGGGTAATGGCTGGCACACTACTTATGAGGATAATGGCGACGATATTTTCGCGATCTGCAACCTGGGGCTAAAAACCAGCAAGGAAGTAAAAATTACCGATAAATTTTCATTGCCGGTCACAGGCATGGTTTGCGTTAATCCAAACCGCGAGGAATTTAACCTTGTGGTGGGAATCAGTTTCTAATTTGCCTGTTTACGCCAATAATTTATAAGTGAGGATATTTACTGGTTACCTGTAGCATTTTTATGACTGGCATTTGGCATAAATTTCAGCCATTTGTACGCTTAATTTGCTGCAATCAAAATTTTCTTCAACTGCTTTCCTTCCGGCAAGGCTCATCTTTTCGAGCATAGCTTTATCTGATAGCACTTCAGTGAGTTTTGCAGCCAAAGCTTCGGCCGTGTTGGGCTTGTAAGTTACGCCGCCCCCTGTAGCTTTTATAATTTCGGGGAAAGCACCCAGTTCAGGCTGCACCAGCGGAATGCCCGATGCGAGTGCCTCGAGCTGGTAAAGCCCAAAAGCCTCACCTTTAAGGACCGGTACCGAAAGCACACTGATCGATTTGAAGAAATCGTGTAAAGCGTCAGCGGTGAAATCGGGCAGAATTTCAAAATCGCGGATAATGTCCTTCTGTTTCAGTTTCTGCAGCTGATGGTTAATAAACTTTGTATCGTCGCCTGTCATTCCCCCGGTAGCTTTTAGCTTCAGGTTGTTGAAAGCAGGATTTTCTTTGAGCAGGATAAAAGCGTCAATCAATATCTCAAAGCCGTTTTCGTCGTTCATCCGCGATAAAAATCCTATAGCCTGGGGTTCGGCAGCTGGCTTTGAATAGGTGTATGCTGATGGATTAACACCCACATGAAGCACATGAAGTTTATGGTCGGGTATGGCCATACGTTGTTGCATTACACCGGCAAAAAAGTCGCTTACAGCAATAAAGGCATCCACATCTTTTGCTTTTTCGGCTAACAACTGCCACATTTTTTCACGGTGGTCTTCATGCATCGCATCTACCCACACATCTTCATCCTGAAGCGAGCAAACAACAGGAACTTTTACTTCTTCGCGGACTTTTTTCGCCAGTCCCAGCAGCAGTGCGTTCGAAATATGAACCACATCGGGTTTTTCGTGGAATTTTAAAAAATCGACCAGTTGCTGAAGTTCTTCACTTTGGTGGCCATTTTCGCCCAGCAGCATTGATTCGGTAAGGTCTTCGAGCCCCGATGCCCGTGTTGAACCTGATTTTTTTGCAGCAAATTTGAGAACTGCCGGTGTGTTCATCCATTTTTCGAACCATTTGGGCATATGCCTGAAAACCGGGTATTGTTTCAGGTAAATGTTTACAGCGCCATAAAAAACGGGCAGGTCAGGATTTGTTTCGCCATTCAGCGTTAAAGGCAGGTACATGGGCAGGGTTATGGCGTCGTGCCCTGCTTTTTTCAGTGATGCAACAACACCGCTGTCGCGCAGGCAGTTACCACAATAAAACGTACCGCCGAACCCGGGAACAATATGGACTATTTTCATAAGCGTTTATTTCGGACTGTTATTTATTTGTTTTTGTGGACCAAAAGCATACACTTTTCCATCTTCGGCGCCAATAACAATCATGCCGGAAGTTACTGCAGGGGTGCCGCTTATTGCGCTTCCGACTTCATATTTCCAGGTTTCGGTGCCTGTTGCAATATCCAGAAACCGCAGTCGTCCGTCAGCGGAAGCTACAACCACCTGGCTCCCTGATACCACGGGAGAGGCATCCACTTTATTAAGGGCTTTGAATTTCCACAGAAGTTTGCCGTTCCGGGTATCATAGCAATACACAGTTTTATTTTGAGAACCTGTAATTACATGGTTTCCTGTAATGGCCGGCGAAGCCAGAAATGGTCCGCCACCTTCGGTTTTCCAGAGTACTTTTTTTTGTTTCAGGTCGGTACAGTAAAAAACGCCGTCGTAGTTTCCGAAATATGCCAGGTTGCCTGCCATGGCAGCCGAAGCCGGGATGTAAGTTCCAATATCGATATTACCCGATGCTTTGCCACTGTTGATATTTACACTGTGCAGTATGCCGTCGCAACCACCAAATATTGCATTCTTGCTGCTGATGGCGGCAGCGCCGTTGATATAATTTCCTGATTCGTATTTCCACAAAAGCTTGCCGTTGGAGGCATCCAGACAATAAAAGAAATAATCGTAACTCCCGAAAAGTATTCTTTTTCGTTTGCCATCGGGGCCATAGGTCCAGTTGCATGAGCCCGAAATCTGTCCCTCGGTTTTGAATTTCCATTTCAATTTTCCGTTAACGGCATCCACAGCAAAAAGAACACCCTCGAGTGAGCCTACAAAAACAACGTTATCGAGTACCAGGGGTGGCGCCTCAATGGAAGTGCCTGCATTGAATTTCCATTTCAGTTTACCTGCCGAAGTTATAGCATACAAAAAGCCATCGTTGGAGCCAATGAAAATCGTCTTGTTCGCAACCACAGGTGATGATTTTATGGCATCTCCGGTTTTAAACGACCACAGTAAATTGAGCGGAGGTGCGATGCTGGCAGCCGAAACGCCCGTCAACTGGCTGTTGCCCCTGAAAGATGGCCAGCTATCAGCATGGGCAACCTGCGCCGCAGCCGAAAGCGATGTTGTCAGGTAAAGGAGTGATATGAGGAGAAGAGGATTCATTTATAGGAGTTTAGGCTGTTAGGAGTTTAGGCTGTTAGGAGTTTAGGCTGTTAGGAGTTTAGGCTGAGGGCCAGAGCTATCCTGGCACTTTATCCTTTTATATTCGTTCTTCCTGGTTTTTGAATGCCATAGAGCCTGTCGGGCAGGCGATTACACAGGCTTCGGCGGTTTTTTTCAGGGCTTCGGCAACCGTTTCGTTAAACGGCACACTGATTCGCACATCAAACCCGCGACCAATATAAGTGAGCCCAAGCGATTCTTCCTTTCCGCTGATTTCGACGCATAATCCGCAGCGTATGCATTTCTCAGGTTCGTAAACGATGAGGTTGTGATGGATTGATTTTGAAAGTGGTTTACGTTCCGGACCAAGGTGTTTTTTACGGTTTACCCCATATTGATCGGCATACATGCGAAGTTTACACGAAGCGGGCTTGCGGCAATCGCAATGCATACAGCGTTTGGCCTCGGCTATGGCTTGCTGTTCATTAAACCCGGCAATAAAACCGCCTTCCGGTTCAATGGGTTTTCCTGGGATGCTTTCCTTCAAATATTCTTCCTGTTCCGGTTTGGATAAATGTCCGAATGAAGAATTGAATTGAAACTTTTTGACGGATGGATGAGTGCCCAGATAGATTCCTACTTCTGTCGCAGCCATCCTCCCCTGCGCCGAAGCCCGTACAGCCATCTCGGATTCGCGTATCATATTCCCACAGGCAAAAACACCAGGACGCAGCGTTTTATAGGTTTTTTTATCGGCAAAGTCGTGATCGGTTCCACCTGCAAGCCCGAATTCTTCCACCGGCTGGTATTCCCTGTTCCCTGTTGCCAGGATAACGGCATCGAATTTCGGGATAATATCATTTTCAAAAATCTCAGAGGTGATCGGATGATTCATCTTATAAACTGCGCCCATCACCCGAATGCCATCAATTTCAGCATCCAGCATTTCGCGTGGAAGTTTTTCCTCGGGAATGTTGTAACGCATAGCACCTCCGGCAAGTTCATTTTTATCGAAAAGTGTACAATTGTGGCCAGTGCGCAACAGGTAAAAAGCTGCCGACAAACCAGCAGGACCGGTGCCGATGATGGCAATTTTTTTGCCCGTTTTAACCACATCCGCAATCAGGTTGCTATTTCTTCGTGATGCATCAATGGCGGTGAAGCGTTTCAGAAGACAGATGGAAACCGCTCCATCAATAGGTTTGCGGCGACAGGCTTTTTCGCAGGGTGCAGGACAAATGTATCCAAGTATCAGTGGCAAGGCGATTTGTTCACGAACAATTTCCAGCGATTTATCGAATTCGCCTTTGGCAATCAGCCGGTTCATTAGCGGGATATCCATACTTGCCGGGCAGGTAAGTGTACAGGGTGCTTCGCAATCGCCCACATGGTCGCTGAGCAGGAGTTCTAGAGCTTCGCGACGCATCGCAGCAACTTCGTCAGAGGTGGCAGTAATGTTCATTCCCTCTGCTACCGGCATTGCACAGGAGGTAAAAAAGTTGCCCCTGTCGGCATCCTTCACCAGGCAAACCATACACGAAGGATGACATGAGTGCCCTTCGCGATAGCACATAGCCGGAATCTCAATTCCCAATGCTGCAGCAGCCTGCAAAACGGTGGTTCCGGGTTTTACTTCGGTTGTTTGATTATCGATGGTTATTTTTAACATCAGTCAAATCGTTAATTTCCGTCAAAACATTGACGGAAAACATTAATATTCCGTCAATAGAAAGGAGAAACGAGTTAAAAATTTCACAATTTCTATCCGACTTTTACCGCATCCACCGGGCAAACTTGCCGGCAGATATCGCATTTAATGCATTTTTCCATATCAATGGTATGGATTTCGTAAGGTTTAAAGGCAATGGCATCCGAAGGACAACGCTGGGCGCATTTAGTGCAGCCTATGCATTCGTCAGTAATGCTGTAGGTGATGAGTGGCATACATTTACCCGAAGGGCAATTTCCCTGGATATGTGCCTCATATTCTTCGCGGAAATACCGCAGGGTTGAAAGTACCGGATTTGGAGCGGTTTTGCCTAAGCCACACAGGCTGCCTTGCTGCGTGCTGATGGCCAGTTTTTCGAGGTGGGTAATATCTTCGGGTTTCCCTTTACCGCTGCGGATTTTATCCAGTAGTTGTAGCATTCGGGTTGTACCCACACGGCAAAAAGTACACCTGCCGCACGACTGATCCTGGGTGAACGACAGGAAATAATGAGCGATATCCACCATGCAGTCGGTATCGTCGAGTACAATCAGGCCGCCTGAGCCCATCATGGCTCCTACTTTTGATAATTCTTCGAAATCAACAGGCAGATCGTACATAGAGGCGGGGATGCAACCTCCTGATGGCCCCCCGATTTGCACTGCTTTAAATTTCCGGTTGTTGGCAATGCCACCGCCAATTTCTTCCACAATTTGTCGCAGGGTAATTCCCATGGGAACTTCAATCAGCCCGCCGCGATTTACTTTCCCGGCAAGGGCAAAAACCTTGGTACCTTTACTTCCTGAGGTTCCGATGTTGGCAAAAGCCTCAGCACCGTGGCGGAAAATCCACGAAACCAGTGAGAAGGTTTCGGTATTGTTTACCAGGGTTGGTTTTCCCCAAAGGCCTTTAACAGCAGGGTAGGGCGGGCGCATTCGGGGAATTCCGCGCTCGCCTTCGATGCTTGCAATGAGGGCTGTTTCTTCGCCACACACAAATGCGCCGGCACCTTCAAAAATGCGGATGTCGAATGAAAACCCTGAGTTCAGGATGGAATTGCCAACCAGGCCGTTTTCGCGGCAAATCTGCAAGGCTTCGTTGATTCTTTTTACAGCCAAAGGATATTCGGCACGGATGTAGAAAATTCCTTGTGTTGCCCCGGTGGCATAACCCGCAATCAGCATCCCTTCAATAACCCTGAACGGATACGATTCAAGAAGCATCCGATCCATAAAAGCCCCTGGGTCGCCTTCATCGCCATTACAGATCACATATTTTTCATTGTCCGGCTGATCTTTTACCATTTGCCATTTACGACCGGTAGGGAAACCTGCACCGCCCCTGCCACGAAGCCCGCTCATGCTGATTTCATCAACCACCTGTTGTTGTGTGAACTCGCCCAGGCATTTCCGTAGGGCTGTAAAGCCTCCGCCAGCAAGGTACTCCGTTATATCACAAGGTTTTACAACACCACGGTTTTCGGATGCAATGGTTTTTTGAGGGCCCAGAAATTCGGAAATGGGTGTATCGCGTTGTTCGAGCAGGTATTTGCGAAATGATTTGGGTTCGTCCGCAACAACGGCTTTTTCGAAACTGCCTACAAATTTGGTTTTCAATTTATTGAATAAACCGGAAGGTTGAAAATGGCTTAATACCACTTCCCGAACCTCTTCGGGTTTTATTTTTGCATAAAAAGCGGGTTCGTGGCCAGGCTTAATGATTTCCATTACCGGCACCTGGTTACACACGCCAACACAGCCAACCTGTTTAACATGCACATTTATCCGGGTTTGTGCCAGTATTTTTTCAAGTTCCTGTTTTACCTCCTCACTTCCACTTGCTACGCAGCAGGATCCGAGTCCGATTCTGATTTCGCCCATTATTTCAGCATCGGAAGCCAAAACCTGTTTTCCCTTGTGGTTGTCGTGCTGGTTTTTCGACAGGAATTCCTGCATCACTTCGCCTACTTTTTCGGGAAGAATATGGCCATAAGTTGTTTCGTCGATCTTAATAACCGGTGCAAGCGTGCAGCAACCAAGGCAAGCCACTTTTTCGAGCGTGAAAAGCCCATCGGTATCAGTAACCTGCCCGTCGGTTAGCTTTAATTCGCGGGCAATGGCATCGTAAACGCGTGTAGCTCCTTTTACATGACAAGCAGTACCGGTGCAAACCCTTATAATATGTTTTCCGGCCGGTTGATGCCGGAATTGAGAGTAAAAGGTTGAGATTCCTGAAATCCTGGATGGCGAAATTTCGGTTATCGCGCATACATGTTTTAATGCTTCATCAGGCAGGTAATTGAAAACCTGCTGTATATCCTGCAAAATGGGTATTGCAGCATCAGCAGATGTACCGCGTTTGGCAATAATCTGTTCAACGGTTTGGATGATATGTTCGTGGTCTGGTGTCACTTTCCGATACAGTATAAGTTCTTGTCGCCCCTGATGATGATGTTTCCGCCAACAAAGGCCGGTGTGCACACCGAACCTTCGCCCAACGGGGAATCGCCTACCGAAGCATAAGTTTTATCAGCTTTAAAGATATGCATCACCCCTTTTTTATCCATCTGATAAATGTTTCCATCTACAACCATAGGTGAAGCATAGGTGGGTGTTCCGAAATCTTTTTCCCAATATTTGGTGCCATTTTTGGCGTCGTAGCAAACCATCATTCCGTAGCTTGTTGGCAGGAAAAGGTATTTGGCTGTGGCAACCGGGCTTGGAATATCCGAAAGGTATTCGTCGCTTTCCCAAAGCAATTCAGGTGTTGGGCCTATTTTAACTGCAGCCAGTTTTGCGTAGTCGTTCACTGAAAAAACTACCCCATCAGCGTAAGCCAGCGAGGGACCTACTTCGCCCGAAATGCAGTTAAAGCGCCAGAGTTCCTTGCCGGTAGCAGGATTGTACGAAATAACATAAGGTTCGGCTACCAGCATGGCTTCTGTTTGTTTGCCGGTGTTCACAATGATGGGCGACGACCACGATATTTTTACATCGCGGCTGGTTTTCCAAACCTGGTCGCCTGTTTTGGCTGCAAAAGCCATTACACTGGTGTTTCCGGACTGATCGTATTGAACGATCAGCAGATCGCGGTACATCACCAGCGACGAGGAGTGCCCGTAATGGTTTTTGGGAAGCCCGAGGTTTTTGGCCCATACTTTTTTCCCTTCGAAGTCGAGTGCCACCAGGTCGCCATTGGCGAAAATGGCATACACCCTGCGTCCATCTGTGGTAAGGCTAGGAGCAGCAAAACCGGTTTCGCCATTCACTTTCGGCGCTGTGGCGGGGCTGCCGGGTATTTTTTCGATAGTTGTTTTCCACAGGATTTTACCTGATGTTTTGTCGAAACAATACACTTCGCGTTTTGTGGCATTAGCGCCCGACAGGAATATTTTATCATTCCATACCACTGGTGAGTTATAGCCTGGCAGCGGTATGGCAGTTTTCCATTTTATATTTTTACCGCTGCTGCCATTCCAGCTGGAGGGGAAGCCTCGCTGAAAGACAACACCATTGCTTCCCGGACCCCGGAATGCAGGTGAGTTAGCGTTAATTTCCTGCTGTGTCGGGAACCCGTCCATGGATTGGGTAAGTGCTGATGAATCCTGGCTGCCAGGTGCCAAACTGTCGCTTACGGATGCCGAGTCTGATTTTGCAAGGTTATTGCCGGTTTCCGGTTGAGCTGATCCGGCCATGGCGTCTTTATTAGTTGAACGCTGAAGTGTTGAACCCAGTTCGTTGTGGGTTAAAAAGGCAAAAACCAGTGATACTAGCACCAGGGTTATGCCTGAATAGGCCACCCATTTGCGGTTTATTTTACGCGAATCCCAGAAATTGACTGGCGATTCACCCGGTACCACAGGCATTTTGGCTGTAAGCAATTCAACACTTTTAATGCAGATAACAACAATCAGCACACTGAATAATAACAGGTAGCCTCCGGTTCGGATTTGCCATTGATTGGTAAAAAATGCTTTGCGGGCAAGCAGATCGAGCTGGCGGATTTCAGCTTTCAGTTGTTCGTCGTCGGGATTATTCCTGAATTTTTCCACCAGCGATTTCATAACCGGGGCATTCAGAGGGTCGCTGCTTTTTACCTGGAAATAGTTAACTGAAATAAGAAGGCACAATACAAAGGCGAGCATGGCTGCCGCAAAAGCGATGCTGTGAAGCAGTTTAATAGTTTTTTCCGAAGGTTTTGATCCATTCATAAGTTCGCAGTCTTTTTCATTTTGTCTCCAATGGCAGCTTAATTGGGCAATAATCCACGCAACGGGAGCAGCTAAAACAGTTGCCTTTATTAGGTACATAATCGGCCTGGTAGCGGGTAATAATCCGCCCAGCAATGAGTCCTCCAAACACAAGCCCGATAAATCCGCCTAAAATCCAGCCGCCGATATAAAATTGATGCAGTACTTCCGAAGCTTCGGCAAATACCTGTGCCTGTTGTTTTCCCTGCGATTTAAACGCCTCTATTTCGAAAGTCTCGGCCTGGTTTTTATCTGTAACCGGGTTCAGAATTTGTTTTGCCAGTTTTACTTTGGCATTTACTCCGGCCAGCGGCTCATGAAGCTGTGAGCCGGTCCATCCGCCGGCCAGCATAAGCATTGGGATCAGGAATGTAATAAAAATGAGTTTGCGCCCCATGGTTTGTTTACTCTCCGGATTCCTGGTATTTGTTGGTATATCAATGGCATCGTACGGACAGGAGTTTTCGCATAAGCGGCACTGTATGCATTCGGCCGGGGTTATGGTAATATGCTTTCGCGAAAAGCGGCTGGTCCAGTTGAGCAACACTCCGTAAGGGCAAAGAAAGCGGCAATAAGGCCTGGCGATAAAAATACCAACCGCTAGCAACAATCCCCCGAAAATAAACATCCCGAAAGATGCGTTGAACCGCCAGATCCCCACAAAGGGATCGTAACGGCAGATTACAAAATCGGTACCTGTAGCGGCATATAAAATGGCCAGTCCTAAGTAGATATATGGTATAACGCCCAGCACTGCATTGAGCCTTGTGCCAAGTTTCTGCGGGCGGAACGATACCAGGTCCTGTATGGCACCGAAAGGGCATACTCCGGCGCAGAATGTGCGTCCGAAAAAAGCAGTATATGCCAGCGGGGCGGCAAAAAACACCAGCGCCGAAAGTGGAATGGCGTACGATTTATCGAACAGGGCAAGCGTAACATTTTGGATGGAACCAATGGCGCAGATACATCCTTCGCGGTAAAAACCAAAATAGGCAAGTGCAAAGAGCGACATCCAGAAAACTCCGTTGCGGGATCGTTTCTTAATAACCAGCCACGAGACTACCGATAGCGAGATAATCAGCACCCCAATATCCATAAATGCTAAAACCTCGGCTCTTGGATTGGGTAATAGTGTTTCGGGCTGCACATATCCCGATTCGAATTCAGGCTTTGGAAAACGCTGAATGCCATACGAATTCAAAAACTGAATCGTAAAAAGGAAAATAAGGATGGCCAGTGCCAGTGATTTTTTCATTTATTGGTGCCTTGTGCCTGGTGCATAGTGTTTGATATTCAATTCTGATATTTTTACACCTAACCCTTTTCTTCATTCTTTGCCTCAATTCCCTGCAGCAAATAAGGCTTGCTTGCCGGAACGCGTTTAAAAGCATCGGCCGGGCAATTGCGGGCTATGGCGCATTCGTTGCAGTTTACACAGCGATCGTGGCGAACCTGTAATTGCAGCGAACCATTGCCGAAAGCTCCGCAGCCTTTCACGCATTTGGCGCAGCCAATGCACAGCGGCTCATCGATGGTATATTGGTAAAATGGCTCTTCGACAAATTTGCGTTTTATAGCGCTGGTTGGGCAAAGTTGGTTTTCGGCTGCAGTCGAAATATTTTTTGTATCGGGTTTCAGGTAACCGCCGCACAAATCGCAGTATCCACACATGGCATACACATGGGTAACTTTTACTGCCGATGGTGTCATTACACAGTTTTCGGCACAACGGCCGCATTGTATACACTTCGTAGGATCAAGTTGCCACACGGTTTCCTTGTACAGCAATGCCTGTGGCAGATTACATTTTCCGGATTTACCGCAGTTGGCACAGGAGGATCCCAACTGGCAGTTGCCGCTTTGTGCCGAACGGTAAACCAGCAGCCCGGTGGTAGCTGCCAGGCCGGTGAGAATGGTACCGCGGCACAGCAAGTTTAAGAATTCTCTTCGGTTCTGCATGGCAATTATTATTTAAGCTCAAATACGCGGATCCTCATTTTTACCGGGTCCAGCACCAGTATCCGGTTTCGATTATCAACAGCCAGGTCGAGCCCCTTGGTTCCGGCTTCAAATTGGTTAGGGGCAGCCACCAGGCAACGGAAAGAGCCATCGGCATTATAAATCTTAACACGCTCAATGGCTTTTTCGCTGGTTACGAACAGGCTGTCGCTGATAAATGCAAAATTTGAAGGATTGCAGCATCCGCAGAAACCTTCCATAGCCATGGAAGCTTTGCCCCAGGATGAGAGCAATTTCCCGTCAAAATCATACTTCTCGAAACTGTGCCGGCCTGGATTTACAACCCAGAGATTTCCCTTTTTATCGATACCCAGATCAAAATAGGCACTCGGAATGATAAAGCCGGGAACGCCGGTAGCAGGATCTTTCAGGCCGATTTTGTTGAGCAGGTGTTCAGTCTTGTCATAACGGTAAACCACTTTCTGACCGGCATCTGCAACGAAAACATTATTTCCCTGAACGGCAATACTCGTTATTACCGCATCCGGCCCAAAGGAATTCCAACGGGCTACCTGCCGGCCATCATGCCTCCAAACCTCGATATGATCCTGCATCCCCAGCAGTATATAGCCGTTTCCATCAACTGAAATGCAATTGGCTGTACCACCGATTTTGACCTTGTATTTAGTTTTTCCTGCCGAATCGAAAATTTCGACCCCACTTTTACCTGAAACATAAATATTCCCATTTGCATCGGTGGCCAGGCCATGAATTTCTTCGAGCGATGTTTTGATTTGCAGTGTTTCGGCAAATGCTATGGCAGCAGTGTCGCCGTTACGTATTTTTTCGACATCGAATGCATAGGGATTGCTGTTATCGGGCCTGCTGAAAAAGAAGTCCTTCACCATAAAGGCTACCAGGGCGAGTAACAGAACTATGGCTGAGATGATTATTATTTTTTGTTTCATATAAGATTTAGGTTAAATAGTAATTTCTTTCATTTGAGATGTTGCAAATTTTGCAATTTCTGAATCCCGTTTCATTTTGCCCTCACATCAATACACACCATGGTTTTCGAATCTCTCATGAGCAGGTAACCGCCTGTAATGGCAATGGGCCCCCACGAATCCTGTCCGTCGAGAATTTTTGCTTTGTCGAGTACCTGAAAGGTTGAAGTTGAGTATTTGGCTATGGTCATTTCGCCGTCGTCGTTCAGGATAAAGAATTTGTTATCGGCCAGTATGTAAGGCCCGAGTCCGAAGCGGGTGGTTTTGCCGCTGATCATCAATGGTTTTCGGGTATCGCTTGCTTTATAGCAGGCAAATTGTTCGCGCAGTCCTCCTGCATCTTTGGGCAATATTCCGAAAATGTAACCATTGTAATACACCGGAGTTTGTTGTTCGGAAGCAAGTCCTTCATTGGGTTTATATTTTTCTTTCAGTTCAGCAGTAAAACCTCCGCCACTTTCTTTAATCTGTATTACCACACCTCCGGCCCCATAACCGGCGGTCATGTAAATTAATCCGTTATCGAGTATTACCGGTGATGGCGCTATTACCGAAGGCGAAAAAACGGATGTGCTCCACAAGAGTTTTCCCTGGTCGCTGCCTTGCGCCGATATGCCGCACATACCACCCACCGCGCAGTAAACGTACATTTTTTTAGCTTTAAAAACCATAGGCATAACAGACGAATGCGACATTTTCCAGTTCTGCGGATTGGGGGTTTCCCAAACTTTTTTCCCGGTTTTGCAATCAACTGCTATCATCAGCGATTTACCACCGGTGGCGATTATGGCTGTATCATTATCCACCAAAGGGCATTGGCCGGTGTACCAGAAGGGTACTTCGGTGCTGTATTCGGTAGCCAGGTCAAGGCCCCAGAGCAAATCGCCCTTAAGCCTGTCAGCACACATCACCTGGCACCTTGGGCCTATGGTTACCACATATTTATCGGTTACCGCCGGAATGGTACGCGACAAGCCGTGGTTCCGCTTCAGTCGTACTGTATAGCCGCGTTGCCAGAGCTCTTCGCCGGTAGCCAGCGAAAAACAGCGGAGCAAATCCTGTTTTTTGGTTTCATTGTAATCGAGCAGGTATACACGTCCATCGTAAACAGCAGGTGCTGCGTGGCCTTCGCCCAAAGGAATTTTCCAAAGGATTTTGGGCCCCTGTTTTCCCCAGCTGTCTATGAGCCTGGTATTTTCTTTGGATACGTTATCGAAATCGGTACCTCGAAACCGGGGCAAGCGCGTACCCGGGATGTCGTCGCAGGTTTTAAAAAAAGTAAATGTTTCGCCTATATTTACTTTTTGTACAGCTACTGCACCGGTTTTTCGTTCATCCATTCCAGGTACTGAGGATTTGAATGTTTTAACCGGGTTATAAATAAGCCACCATGCAAGTACGCCTATCGCCAGCACAATAAATGCCGGAAGCAGGTACCTGTAAAGTGTGTCTTTAATCATTGCAAAAATTGGCGTAGTATTGCTATTACAAAAGTACTTATTTCGCCTAACAGTATCGCGTTATAAAGCCGCATCAAGGTTGAGTTTTGTACCATATTCAACTGACAAATATTACCCGTTTACAATCTGAACGGAATCGCTCTATTTTTTCCTGATATCATAGGCCAGCATTGCATCGCCATGAAGCAAATACAGTACTCCTTCCGAAATTACAGGTATGGTAAAAAACTCCTTGTTGCCGACCGG
>CALCJE010000071.1 GCA_937965665.1 uncultured Bacteroidales bacterium | reverse complement strand
ATTCACTACACTTACAGCACCAGTTAAATCTGCTTTTTTTTGCGACTGATAGCCTGTTACAACCACCTGCTCTAAAAGTTTTGCTTCAATTGACAGACTTACATCTATTTTAGTCTGACCTGTAACCGGCACTTCCTGACTCGTATAACCAATAAAACTGAACACAAGCACAGCTTTTTCATCAGCATTTATGGCGTACTTACCATTAATATCTGTTAACGTGCCCGAAGTTGTTCCTTTAACTACAACGCTGACACCGGGAATAGTGCTTTGGTTGCTAGCATCAGTTACTGTGCCCATAATTTTAATCTGGGCAAAAGCACTGGCTACCGATATCCCCAGGAAAAATACCAGGAGGAAGTACCGGATTTTTAGTTCTTTTGTGTTAATGTTTCTCATAGGTTTATTTATTTGGTTTTTGTTGGTGAATGCACTGTGGATTTTTTTTCAATCCAATAAAAATTCTAAGAGTTTTCAGGTGTTTTAATCTTTAATGAAGCGATTAATCACATCTTTTGTATAAATAGGTGTAGCACCGGGTTGCGAAGCCACAAAAGCGCCGATGGCAGAAGCTTCTGTTAGAGCCGTGTTCAGATCTTTCCCATCAAAAAAAGCAGCCAGGAAACCTGCCAGGAAAGCATCGCCGGCACCTACTGAGTCCTCGGTTTCTACTTTAAATCCTTTGTGATGGTATAATTCATTTTTATGAAGCACATAAGCTCCGTTTTTTCCCATGGTAACGATTAAAGTCTCTATTTTCAATAAATTGCTGAAAGACCTGATTCTTTCTTCCAGGTTTCCCGACAGCTTGTACCAACCGGTAATTTTGATCAGTTCTTCGTCGTTCAGCTTCACAATATCTGATTTCTCCAGGAGGGGTTTCACATTGGCTTCGGTATCGTAAGGAGGTCTGAGATTAACATCCATGATTTTAAGGATGTCGTTTTCAAGTAATTTGAAGAGGGTGTTGCGGCTAGTGGCATTACGCGATGCCAGTGAGCCAAAAACAATTGCTGAGGATGATTTAGCTTCATTGGCTAGCTCGGGCGTTAACGCAATTGCATCCCATGCAACCGGTTCGCAAATCTCGTACGAAGCAGTGTTATGCTCATCCAGAAAAACGAGCACCTCGCTGGTTGGCAATGATTCGTGAACCTGGATCAGGTTGGTTTTCAGGCCGGATTTTTCAAGAAATCTGATCAGCCCAATTCCTTTTTTATCGTTTCCGATACTGCTGGCTACCGACGAACTGATTCCAAAACGGGATAAATGCAGCGCAACATTCATAGGTGCACCTCCCTCTACAGCGCCACTTGGCAGGTTATCCCATAATATTTCGCCGAAGCACAGAATCTGTTTATTCTTAATCATTGTTATGATTTTAAGTGTTTATTAATCAGTTGGGGCTGGTAGCCGGATGCCCGAAGTCCGAAGTCCTTTTGCTCAGTTTCATCTCATGGCTCCAAAACCTCTTTGTCTTGTGCCTCCCACATCCCACATCCCACATCCTCCATCCCACATCCCACATCCGCCATCCCACATCCCACATCCCACATCCCACATCCGCCATCCCACATCCGCCATCCCACATCCCACATCCAGCTTTCTCACATTATTTTCTATCCACTAACCCTTTCCCAGCAATTCCGCATGAATTGTCTCAAGCGCTTTGCCCTTGGTTTCAGGTATCCATATTTTTACAAAGATCCATGCCACCACACTGAAAAATCCGAAGATGCCGAACAGGTATTGCAAGCCTAAAGTGCCATGGATGACCGGTGCAAAATACACGGTGAGGAAGGTGCAGAGCCAGCTTACTGCCGTTGAAAACGACATGGCCACACCTTTGATGCGGTTCGGATAAATTTCGGAGATGATTACCCACATTACAGGGGCAAACGAGGCGGCGAAAAATGCGATGTAAACCAACATTGCGACTAATACTCCGGTTCCGTTTTGCTCCGCTTTTGCGAATTCAACAGTGAGGTACGCAAGCGAAGCAGCCATGCCCACAGCGCCCCATAGCAGTAACGTTTTACGCCCGCTCTTATCAACCAGCCACAAAGCCAGTATGGTAGCAAGGAAGTTTACTGTACCCACGATCATAGCCAGCATTAACGAGTCAACCTTGGCTGCGCCGGCTGCCTGGAAAATATCAGGAGCAAACATAATCACAGCGTTTATGCCGGTCACCTGCTGAAAAGCTGCAATCAGGGTGCCGATAAGCACAATTTTGCCTGTTTTGCCTTTAAACAGTTCGCCAACCGACATTTTCTCCTTTTTCTGCTCAGCGGCCAAAGCAATTTTCATTTCCGGCAACTCTTCATCCACCAGTTTTTGTCCACCCAGTTTTAAAAGGATTTTTTCAGCTTCCTCATTACGTCCGTGTGCAAAAAGCCAGCGCGGGCTTTCGGGGAAATCAAGCAGAAGAAAAACCAGGTAAAATACCCCGAAGATGGCAGGAACTGCAAGCATGTAACGCCAGTTATTTTCGCCGGTATTCACCAGCAGGTAATCGAATATGTAGGCCACTACAATTCCGATTGTGATGGCAAACTGGTTGAATGAAACCAGGCGTCCGCGTTTTTTTGCAGGAGCAATTTCCGAAATATACATAGGTGCAACCACCGAAGTAGCACCTACTGCCAGGCCCGAAAGCAGGCGAAATGCAATCAGTATTAATGATGAACCTGCAAATGCGCACCCTAAAGCTGATATAATGTACAATACAGCTGTTGCAATCATCACCTTTTTGCGTCCGTACTTTTCGGTGAAGTTACCTGTAAATAAGGCCCCGATCAGGCAGCCTATGGTAAGCAGGGCGGCTACAGTACCCAAACCGCTGTCGGTAAGCGCGAAATCGCTTTTAATCCCGTCGACGGCGCCCGAAATTCCGGCCATGTTCAATCCAAACAGTAGCCCGCCCAATACGGCTACAAAAGTCACCCAGATTAAGAATCGTGTATTCATGTTTTCGATATTTAATTTCTGCTAATTAGTTAATTTGTACTGTTTGATGTTTCCTTTTTTATATGTCAGGCTGATAGCAATCGTGTGTAAAAGTTTGATCCGGTAATTCTTCTTGCGATTGCTGCAGAGGTTGTGTGATGATTCTATAGCAAAATTAATTCTGACTATCACCAATGGCATTAAAAATTGATACAGGTAAGATGACTGATGTTACATTTGCCGGTAATTTAATGCCTGTTATCAATTATGTTACATGAGTATCAAATTTTGGAACAGAACATAAAAATGAGGGATGCCTCCCTTGCAAATATTAGATTTCATAAATATGAAGTCAATGATGAAAATTCTTTTTAGTTTTGATACCCAATAAAAACTGACTTGAGTTCTGCCGAATTTATAAACCGGAAAACATTTCTAAGGCTTATGGCTTGGGCTGTAGGTGTGGTGTTTTTTGTAGTATGGAGAAGTTTAACCGGTAAACAAAAAGAGTTATCAGAACGACCTCTTGAGCACAAGATTAATCCCTCGAAACTGGGTGCCGGGGTATTTTTGTTCGACAAATTTATCGTGGTAAAATCTGATTCCTTGTTGAAAGTTTTTTCGAATAAATGTACCCATGCCGGGTGCCGTATTAACCAGGAAATCAATGGGCAGCTGGTCTGTCCGTGCCATGGCTCAAGGTACGATTCGTTAACGGGAAAAGTGTTGCAGGGCCCGGCTGGCTTACCTTTATCTGAAATTCAATTCAGCACCGACAGCAAAACCGGTGAAATCACCATAAATATTTAACGATTGAAAATCGCCAAAACAATAAGCCGGTATATTGCTTTCGGCACCTACGGGTGGGTTGCAACTGCATCCATCCTGATTTGTGCGGTTTCGGGGGCTTTGCTTGCAGTGCCTTATGATGTGGCAGCTCCTTACCTTTCGGTTACAAAACTCGTGACTGCCAATCCGGCGGCATCCTTACTGCGTAATGTTCATTACTGGAGTGCACAGCTATTCCTGCTGCTTACGCTGATACATGTTTTTGATCATCTGCGCCAGGGAACAGAAAACAATATCAGGAGGAAAAGTGTATGGTTCAGGCTCACACTTTCATTGTTTTTCGTCATGTACGTGATGCTTTCGGGGTTTATACTCAAAGGGGATGGCGACAGTTTGCAGGCACATCATTTACTTTCGTCGCTGGTGGGCAGCCTGCCCTGGATCGGGAATATGCTGCAGCAAACACTTATCGGTGCTGAAGGGAATTTCCAGGTGTTGTATATTCAGCATGCAGCCACAGCAACGGTGATCCTGTTTGTGATCATCATGGAACATGCACGAAGTTTAAAAGTAAGCCTGCAAACCTTACTCACAACTGCAGGTATAATTATACTTTTCAGTTTCCTGTTCAGGGCACCCATTAACGGCTTGAATGATGCGGTAATGAAAGGGCCATGGTACTTTGTTGGACTGCAGGAATTACTACACTGGGTTACAAATCCGCTTTATATAAGCATTGCCCTGCTTATTCTGCTCATACTTATCTACTTGATTCCCTGGTTAAAACCTGTGTACTCTAAATCGATCAAACTTTTTTTTGTGGTGATCATCATGGTGTATACCCTGCTCACCATAAGCGGGGTTTTCCTCCGTGGCCCGATGTGGCAAAGGCAATGGCCCTGGGACGAAAACTACAGGTTGCAACCTCTCCTTCATCCTGAAAAGATCATTTTTTCATCAGCGGATACCGCACAGCTTCCTGTTGTACAGGGACATGCCGAAGGATGTGTTAGCTGCCACAAAGGAATGATTGGTTTTTCGGATGCGCATAAACCTGAGTATATTGGTTGTTTTTCGTGCCATGGCGGTGATCCGCTCACGCTTGATAAATCGAAGGCTCACCGTAAGATGTTCGCTGTTCCGGGTAATCTTTCAAATGCTTCGGATGCATGCGGAAATATAGGTTGCCACCCTGGAATTGTTGGCAGGGTTGATAAATCGCTTATGACTTCGTTGCGGGGAATTATCAGCGTCGATAAGTGGGTATTTGGTGAAACTGCCAACCTTAACAACATCGAACATGTAAATTCCATGGGTCAATCGGCAGCCGGGACTCACCTGCGTAATTTGTGTGCCGGATGCCATCTTGGCAACGAAAAGATCCGGACCGGCCCTGCCGACTGGTTAGAAAGGGGAGGAGGCTGCCTGGCCTGCCATCTCACCTATGATAAAAATGCATTGGCAACCTTGAACCAATTGAAACGCAAGTCGACAACAGACAATGTGCTTCCCAAGTTTCATCCATCCATTAACCTGAATATTTCGAACGACAAATGCAAAAGCTGCCACAGCCGGTCGGGCCGGATTTCGATGAACTATGAGGGCTGGCATGAAACTGAAATGAAACCTGAACAGGTAAAAGGCCGGGATAATTACCAGGTATTACCCGATAAACGTGTTTTTGTAAAAATGCCTGCTGATGTTCATCACCAGAAAGGGATGCTTTGCGTGGATTGCCATGGATCGTACGAACTGATGGGCGACGGCAAAGCATACGCGCATAAAGAAGAAGCCGTAAAAATACAATGCAGCGATTGCCATACTCCCAGGGCAAACAGCAGGAAACTTTTAACAGAAACGGATCAGGAAACCCAGTTAATTGCCTGGTCGCGGAAGTTTAATACGGAAGGGGTGGAGGTAATACTCACTCAAAAGGATGCAAAACCGCTTTTGAATACCATGGTTCAACAGCAGGGAAAACTGAGTTTGATTAAAAAATCGGGTGCCGGAACCGTTATTATGAAACCACCTGCCAGGACCTGTACCGAAGGAAAGGCACATGCACGGTTGAGCTGCGAAGCCTGCCACTCCGGTTGGGCGCCGCAATGTATTGGTTGCCACAATAGTTACGAAAGTCAGACTATGGGCTTCGATATGTTGAAAAACAAAACACGTAAAGGAACCTGGATTGAACATTCAACCGAAGGAATGGCTGAGTTGCCGGTCCTGGGAATTGATGCTTCGGATAAAACAACCAAAAACGGCCGGGTCAGCACATTTACGCCGGGTATGATTTTAACGATTGACAAAGCTTCCTTTAAGCAGGGCGAAAAACCGGTGTTCCAACGGTTATATGCGCCGTCGGCAGCCCACACCACGCAGCGCGAAGGCCGGAGTTGTACCTCCTGTCACAACGATCCGCTCGCCATTGGTTATGGCCGTGGGAAATTGTCGTTCTCATCCACAGGAAAATGGACCTTCGATCCGCTTTACCAGGACAACAAATACGATGGGTTGCCTGAGGACAGCTGGACCGGTTTTTTGCAGGAGCGCACCGGCCAGGCTACAACACGCACAGGGATGCGCCCTTTTAACCTGGCAGAGCAAAAACGCATACTTACGGCAGGCGCATGTTTAACCTGCCACCAGCCTGGTTCAGCAGTAATGAAACGAAGTTTAATTGACTTTGATAAAACAATAAGCGAACGCAGCAAACGATGCGTGATGCCCCAATTTTAGAGGTTTTTAGCAGATCAGATATTCCAACCATAAAAATTTACACGGTGTTAATCCTGGAGGGAATTCAAAAAACATCTATTTGATTGTTCAGCATTAACAAGTGAAATGCCGGAAAGAAACCCATCAAAAGAAAAACAGTTTTATGCTTGCTGCGATGAGCACCAGGGATAAAACACGTTTCAGGTTCAGTTCCGAAAAAGTGCGGCTGCCTATAGCCGACCCGGCAAATCCTGCCGCCATAACTCCCATTATCCAATAAATGATTTCGGGCTGAAATGTGAATTTTGTAGTCATAAGACCTGCCAGTCCGCTGGCCGAATTCAGGAATATAAATAAGGCTGCTGCTGCCGAAGCTTCCTTTATGCGAGCATACCGCGCCAGGATCAGCAATGGGGATAATAAAATGCCTCCGCCAATACCGATTATCCCGGAAACCAATCCGAGCGCCAGGCCAATTCCCAATGCAAGTGCATATGGTGGTTGCCTGGTTTCCTTATTGTCATTATTCCCTACCAATAGCATGCGCATAACAGCAATAAGCAGCATAATGCCCAGTATAATTTTATACAGGGTAGGATTAATGCTGATTTGAGCGCCCAGGTAAGCGGCAGGCATGGATGTGATTAAAAAAGGAATGGCCAGCCTGAATCGGAAAAACCCTGCCCTGGTGTACGAAATAAAAGCAATAGCCGAAACCACCAGGTTGAGGATGAGGGCGTAATAACGGATCGATTCGGGAGCAAATCCAAACAATGCCATCAGGGCCAGGTAGCCGCTGGCACCTCCGTGCCCTACCGACGAGTAGAAAAAAGCGATAAGCATCAGGCCTATCACCAATAGCAATTCATAATGAACCATGGTTCTCCTTTCCAATTCAATTTATATTCGGGAGGCTGCACAGTTTCCTGGGCAACCCATCGGTCAGCATTTCGTAAGCCTTCCGGCTGTTAGAAATGAAAACTCGGAGAATTATCCGGCAATATTACAAAGGATACTTTAATATTTTTGGATCTGGTGCAAATTTAGTGGGTGGATTTGGAAGAAGACAGAAGACAGAAGACGCCTGCCTGACTGCGTCAGCAGGCAGGGAAGACAGAAGATGGAAGTTAAATGTTGAATGTTGTTGGGTTCTGAATGTCGAATGTCGGCATCTCAGAAGACCAACATCCGACTCATCAGAATCCGATACCATTAAAAGTGTGACTGGAAAATCAATTCAATACAACCTTTTCGGTATGTGTACTTTCAGCATCGGTAACCTTAATAAAGTAAACTCCTTTTCGGAGATGTTGCAGGTTGAGCGTGTTTAAATTGCAGGGCACACCTGTTTGCACACTTTTACCGGTTATATCGGTTATACTCAACTGGCATCCGGATAAATCACTCACTCCGCTGATGTGAACTATGCCATTGCTGGGGTTCGGATAGATTGAAAATTTCTTCTCCTGCGTCGGTTCATCGATGTTTGTATTGATAAAACTTCGAACCACATTGCTGATGCGCACTTCGTCCATAAATCCTGTAATTCCGTTACCAATCTGCAGGTTGTTGGAGTTGGGGTACACGCCTGATTCTGTGTAAGGTGCACTGATATGCGAAATGAGATTATGGGCCTGATCGTGGACAATTACTGAGATCTGCGATGCTTTTGTATCGCGGATAAAGGCCACATGGTACCATTGGTTTAACATTGGACTTATGGAAGAAGCACCAAGCCTTGTTACGTTTGCGGAGAAATAGAAACCATGAAATATGTTTCCCCACCAGGGATTTACCTCCAGCGAATAGTTCGACAGGTATGAATCTGAGTTGCCCGGCTTCCAAAACAGGTACATGCTGTTGCTGCCGAAGGCTGTGAAATTTACCCAGGCCTCTATAGTCCAGTCGCCTGTTAAATTAAGGGCATCGCAGTGCGGCACCGAAATATAATTGTTTCCAGTGAGCGCGAAGCTTTTTCCGGCTTTCAGTGGTGTAGCAGCGTCAAATACCGGACCCGTTCCCGATACACTCCCGTTACCCGACAGGGCAGAACTGTTTTTCAGGTTGCCTTCGAAATGCATAAGCAAAACTGTGTTTGCATCAGCAGGATAAGGGCCTTCGACCATATCAGGCACTACTACTGAAAATGGATGGTCCGACACATCGAGTATGGTGCTGTTCGATGCATCACTGATGCGGATGATGATATTA
>CALCJE010000070.1 GCA_937965665.1 uncultured Bacteroidales bacterium | reverse complement strand
GCAAGAGATGCAGAATCAGGGGTCGGGCGTTGATAACAATATTAAGGAAATGTTAAAGCAGATGGAAAAAACTGAAACAGACCTTGTTAATAAACGTATCAGCACCGAAACATTATTGCGGCAGCAGGAAATTGTTACCCGGATGCTCGAGTCAGAAAAGGCTGAGCAGCAACGCGAACTTGATGAAAAGCGTGAATCGAAGGAAGCACAGGATTTTAACAGGTATAATATAGCTAAGTTTCAGGAATACAACAAGATAAGAAATAAAGAAACGGAATTGTTGCGTTCGGTTCCTCCAGGATTCAAACCGTTTTACAAATCAAAAGTTAATGCTTATTTCCAATCGTTCGATAAATTAAATTCAAAACCATGATCACTTTTTCAGTTGTTGAAACCAGATTTAATCTAAAACAGAAGTTAGTCGTCCGTAACTGGATAAAATCAATTGCGCTTTCCGAAGGCAAAGTTGCAGGTGATATTGCTTACATATTTTGCAATGACGAGTACCTTGGAAAAATGAACGAACAGTATTTAAAGCACCATACGCTTACTGATATCATCACGTTCGACTATTCCGAAGCAGGCAAAGTATCTGGTGATATTTTTATTAGTATAGATCGGGTTAAAGAAAACGCGGTAAGTTTCAGCAATTCTTTTAACCAGGAATTAGGTCGGGTTATGGCTCATGGCGTATTGCATCTCTGCGGGTATAAGGATAAAACAGCTGAAGAGAAAAAAGTGATGCGAAGTAAGGAGGATTTTTACCTGGTTTCGCACCCGAATAATTAGTAAAAATAGCTGAAACCATTACATACCAATGGATTCAGCGTTTGTTCCACGTGAAACATAATAGAATTGTTTAAAAAATACGATATAATTGTAGTTGGTGCCGGTCATGCCGGAAGTGAAGCCGCACATGCCGCTGCATCGCTGGGTTCCTCAGTTTTGCTTATTACAATGCAAATGGGAACCATAGCACAAATGTCCTGCAATCCCGCTATGGGTGGAATTGCAAAGGGGCAGATTGTTCGCGAAATTGATGCATTGGGTGGGCAGTCGGGCATTATTACTGATCATACCATGATCCAATTCAGGATGCTGAACAGATCAAAAGGGCCTGCCATGTGGAGTCCGCGTGCACAAAGTGACCGCATGCGGTTTTCCGAAATGTGGAGGCTAACCCTGGAAAAAAACCGTAATGTTGATTTCTGGCAGGATACGGTTGTCGGTTTATCGGTACATGATGGGATAGTTGATGGCGTTCACACCGCCATGGGTTATCATATTGAAGGCAAGGCTGTGGTGTTAACCAATGGTACATTCCTGAACGGTTTAATTCATATCGGGTTGAAATCGTTTGGAGGAGGCAGGATTGGAGAAAAAGCCGCCAGTGGTTTAACCGAAAACCTGGTTCAACTTGGCTTCGAATCAAGCCGTATGAAAACAGGTACCCCGGTTCGTATTGATGGTCGTTCCATTGATTTTTCCAGGATGGAAGAGCAACCCGGCGACGAAACAACTGGCAAATTTTCATTTACCGATACTCCGGTTCTTAAGCGTCAGCGACCTTGTTATATCACTTATACTTCTCCTGAAGTTCATAAGGTTCTGGAGACTGGTTTTCACGAATCGCCTATGTTTACCGGGCGTATTGAAGGAATTGGTCCAAGATATTGCCCCTCAATCGAAGATAAGATAAACCGTTTTGCTGATAAATCGAAACATCAGTTGTTTGTTGAGCCTGAAGGATGGGATACGATCGAGTATTACCTGAATGGATTTTCATCCTCGCTTCCGGCTGAAATACAGGTAAAGGCGTTGCACCTGATACCAGGGCTTGAAAATGCAAGGATATTCAGGCCGGGTTATGCTATTGAATACGATTATTTCCCACCGGTGCAACTGGATTATTCGCTCGAAACAAAGCTAGTAAAGAATCTGTATTTTGCCGGGCAGATTAATGGAACTACAGGTTACGAGGAAGCGGCTGCCCAGGGTTTAATGGCTGGTATTAATGCTCATCTGGGTATTAATGAAAAAGAACCGTTTATTTTAAAAAGGTCTGATGCTTACATTGGTGTTTTAATAGATGACCTGATTACAAAAGGAGTTGATGAGCCTTACCGCATGTTCACATCCAGGGCGGAGTACCGGATTCTACTCAGGCAGGATAACGCCGATCTGAGGCTTACCCCGGCTGGTGCTGATTTGGGCTTAGCATCAACAGAGCGGTTATTGAAAGTTAACAACAAGTTGGAGTGGATTCAGAAGGTGAAAGCTTTTATGGGTTCTGCAAGTGTAAGCCCCGAACAGGTAAACGGCTTCCTCGAAAGTATCGGAACCGCTCCGCTGAAACAAAAGGTTAAACTGGATACCTTATTGTTGAGGCCCCAGGTCTCTATGGCTGACCTGGTAGCCCATGTTGATTTTCTGAAGCAATTTGCAGATCAGATTGGAACTGATGCTGCTGAAATCCTTGAGGAATCAGAAATATTGATTAAATATGACGGGTATATCAGCAAAGAGCAGGAGATTGCCGAAAAGCTTTCGAAATTTGACGATATGCCCCTAAAACCTGATTTTGATTACCAGGGCCTTTCGTCGTTGTCAACTGAAGCGCGGCAAAAACTTTCGCGAATCCGTCCGTCAACCATAGGGCAGGCATCCCGGATCAGCGGGATTTCTCCTTCCGATATTTCTGTATTGCTTGTTTTTCTAGGGAGATAGCATATGTTTCACGTGGAACGTAACAAATCTGGTTTGAGAAATATGAAAAACTGTGGCAGCCATTTTAAAACTGAACTGCAAAATGGGGCAGGAGATTAGAGGAAGTCTGGAATAGAATTTTTACATTTCCTCTGATAATAATTTTAATAAATAGGTCAGAGGGAACCAACGTGAAATTTTCATTCGGCGTTTGTGAAATAGATTTTTTTCATGTAGGTTTGAGCCGAACAGAATTAAAGGAAACAAGAACAGTTTATTTGAAGTTAGGATAATTTGCAACCTGAATATTTTAATTGAATGGAGGAATTAATACAATGTCCTGTATGCGGATCGCAGGAATTAGGTCCGTTTCTTTCAACCAGGGATTTTTTCCTGTCGGGCGAGGAATTTGCGATTTCGAAATGTGGTAAATGTGGTTTCCGGTTTACCAATCCCCGGCCTGAAGCAAATGAGCTGGGTAGGTATTACCAGTCAACAGATTATATTTCGCACTCCGATGCCCGTAAAGGACTTTTTGCATCGGTGTACCAGCTGGTGCGTAAATACACACTCAGCCGTAAATATGCCTTGTTACGAAAATATCATCAGCAGGGAAAAATTCTGGATATTGGTTGTGCTACCGGGCAGTTTCTGCATTACATGGAAAGCAGGGGATGGGAAGCGGCCGGTATAGAGCCTGATGAAAAAACACGTAACCGCGCCATATCCGAATTCGGATTAAAAGTATTTCCTGAGGAGCAACTGGATATTTTTGAAAAATCGTCGTTCGATGTTATCAGCATGTGGCATGTTCTCGAACATGTTTCAGCGCTCGACCAAAGGAGATCGGAAGAGCGTCGTGTAGGGAAAGAGTGTAGATCTCGGTGGT
>CALCJE010000069.1 GCA_937965665.1 uncultured Bacteroidales bacterium | reverse complement strand
GAAAGATAAAAACCTGGCCATTGCCCAGATGGTTCAGGGTCAGCAGGTAACTGATACTTCGAAAAAGATGGTGCCGTTTGCGGATGAGAAAGGCGTGCTCCGGTTTTCGGTTAAAATGGAAAACCTGCTTTACCTCGAAGCATCGGATAACTATGTGAGCATATATTACCTCAACCAGCAGAATGTAAACCGGTTTATGCTTCGCAATACGCTTAAAAATATTGAAGAGGAAATGAACAGCAAGGATTTGGTGCGCTGCCACCGCAGCTACATGGTAAACTGCGAAAAAGTAAGGGTAATACGTCGCGAAAAAGATGGTGTGCGCCTCGAGCTGGATCTGCCATCAGCTATCGATATCCCGGTAACCAAAACCTACCTCGAAAATGTGATGAAAGCATTCTCGCATTTTTCGCAGCCTGATTAAAACACACTTTCCACCTTGAACGTTTCGCCCTAAGAATGATTTATTAGCTCCAGAACTCCAGCAAGTCATTCACGGATTCCCTGCACCGCAGGATTTCGAAATCCTTGCCCGTTTCCCGGTACCCTACTACAACAGGCATCTGGCGGCTGTTGTAGCGCGACCACATGCTCAGGGTATAGGCGCCGGCATCGTGAAGTATCAGGAAGTCACCTTCCTCCACAACGGGCAGTTCGAGATCGGTGGCCAGCACGTCGCCGGCAAAACAAAGCGGCCCTGCAACGGTATATTTTGTTGGGTCGATGCCGGCTTTTACGTAGCCATGCTTATCGGTAACGGTAATGTGGTGATGCCAGTCGGCGGGGTTGTAGCATTTGCGCAGGAAAAGATCGGCGCCCACATGGGTAATAATGATATTGTAACCAGGCTCGCGTTTTACATATTCAACTTTCGAGGCTACCCATCCGGCATTTGCATTTATGTAACGGCCATATTCGGTAATAAGGCGGTATGAGTTTCCGAAGAGTTCAGGACAGTTGCTGCGGAGCATGCCGGCAAACTGTTGCATGGTAACCGGTTCCTGGCCCGGGTGGTACGATACCGGGAGCCCGCCGCCGATATCAAAATTCCGGATCCGGTTTGGCGCCGATTGTTGCTGTATCAGTTCATTCACTTCGATGCACAGGTCAAGCACCTTGCGTATACCGGTAATCAGCAGAGGCACCGGGCAGCCCTGCGACCCAATATGAACATGAATGCCCTGAAGCCAGGGGTATTGCTGGTAATATTGCAGAATTTTATCCCGGTTTTCGTTCAGCGGGATCCCGAATTTTGAAATGCCATCGGCTACGCTGGTCGATTTTATGTTACCGGGTCCCACCTGTGGGTTAATCCGTAATCCAATAATACTGTTTGATTTGATATTTTTCAAAATTTCGGCAATCCGGTCAAGCTCCAGGAAGGAATCGGCATTAAGGTACACCCCTTCTTTCAGTGCAATCTCCAGTTCTTCCCTGGTTTTGCAAGGCGAATCAAACACAATGTGACCAGGATCGAACCCGGCTTTTTCGGCCAGGTAAAGTTCGGGCAGGCTGGCTACTTCGGCACCCGTACCTAAGCGGTGGGCCATTGAAAGCATTTTCAGGAGCGGGTTGGCTTTTACAGCCACAGCGTGGAGTGTTCCCGCCGGGAACACATCCTTCAACTCCTCAACCCGGGCTTTTACAGCCGAAAGATTATAAAACAGGATGGCGCTGTCGTTAATTTGAAGTAAATCAGGATGGGCGGTGGCCCTGGAAAGGGTATGGGATATTTCAGTCTGCGATAGTTTTGATTGAGTCATAACCCGAAGATTTTGTTTGCCGGTTATATTAAATCCTTCGTCGGATGTAGCGTTCTGATGAAATGATTGTGGTTGGTGCTTGGTGCGATGCCAGTGTTATTTGAGCGGGTTAATAGTACTTTGGGTTGTGGGGCAAAATTTACAAGTATTGGGCACGATTTAATCAGAAACTGAACCTAAATATCAATGGTTCCTTCGTTAAAGTTGTACAATACGCCGCTGATCAGTTTGCGGTTGCATTTAACCCGTGCCTGGTAAGTTACCGGGAACACGTCGTTAAAGACCAGGCCAAGCTTAACCAGCGCTTTGTTTTTTTCGCCTTCGGTCCATTCGTTATCTTTATAAAACTCAAGCTGTCCTTTTGTTAAAATTATAACCGGCTGCACCTGTTCCAGGTCCTGGGCATCCTGGGGCGAGCAATAGCCTATATGTTTTGTTTTATTGTTGAAAATAAAATCCGTAACAACCAGGTGCGTGGTATTGCTACCTTCGGTAACTTCGGTTTTTTCCGAAGCTGTAACATATTCTGTGTTGTTTTCCATCCGGTATTCCCAGACCAGGTTTTCGCGCAAATCAGCAACTGATAAGTCTGAGAGTCGTTTTCTGTTCATTTTAAGTGATTTATATGGGCTAAAAACCCCGGCAAAGATACCTTATTCCGGGGGATAAACAATTTTACATGATGGGCTAACCCTTAATGAAGGATTGGCCGGAACCCCAATGGGATTCGCAATTTATGCTGCTCATGCGTGGAATTAGTTTTTGTACTTTAAATAATCTGTAACTTCAATCCCCGGACAGGTTCAATTTGGCCTTTATTTTCGTAACTTTATCACAGTTTAATACTTGCAGCATGACAAAGGATAAGGATGACAAAGACCTGGCTCCATACCTGGTGTTCGAAGGAACAGCCTGGGAGGCTGGCCTGTTGAAGAGTATACTCGAAGATAATGATATTGAAACGATTATAGAACAGGATATGTCGCTTCCATGGAATATTATTCCCACAACCGGGGCCCAGGCAAGGGTGTTTGTTGCTTTTAAAGACCTGGAGCAGGCCAAAGCCATTGTTGATGAATTTTTTACCAACATGGAGAAGGAGAATACAGGCGATGAATCGTAATAGTATCAGGCAACATATTACTGATGGCCGGAATTCCTGAAGCAATTTGGATTTATAGGAATTGATATGATTAAGTTTTTAAGATTTACAGCTATAAACGCTTAACCAAGAAGAGCTGCTGTGAGCAATAAATGGTGCTTTTTAGTACTTTTACCATTTGTACAAAAAGCCCGGAATACCTCATGGATTCAGTAAAACTACTTGTAAACATTATCGTTTCAGGAATTAATTTATTTATCTTAACGCGTTATATTTACCTGCTTTATCATAAAAAGATAAGCCCCTCGCTGGCCATGTGGACATTTTTCTCGCTGGCAGTGGGCATCAGCCTGTTTACTTATTTCGCCGAGAGCCACCACAATATTGGTGATAATATCCTCAATGTCACGGATCTGATCCTGGTGGTAAGTGTATCAGTAGCCATACTGGTATGGGGCGATAAGTCCACACGCTTCAATCGCTTTGATGTGGGATGCCTGCTGGCGGTGTTGGCAATCCTTGTTTTCTGGATGATCTCAAGCAACCATGTGATAACCAATTATGCGGTACAAAGCATTATGGTAATTTCTTATTTCCCGGTGTATGCACGAATGGCCAGCCAGAAACAGAATACTGAGGCTTTCTCGGTATGGATTATGATGATGGCCGTTGCGGGCATCTCGCTTTTTGCCAGCCAGGGATGGCTGGCGTCGGTATATGCCATCAGGGCAATTATCTGCACGGGAACATTGTTGTTGCTTATGCTGCGTATTGAGTTGCAGGCCAGGAAAGCAATAAATACTTCAGATCTTTAAATATCATTGGTTGTTTTTGCCTGGCGGTGCTTCTGCAAATGCGTGGTGGTTATAACCAGTAACAAAACAAGTTCCACGGCAAGCCAGGCGGTGAGTAAAAGTATAGCCGGGAAAATGGAACTGAAGTCAATATCAAACTGGAACTGTTGTTTTTGGAATTTCCAGGTTCCTTCCTCTTTTACCATCACGCCGGTGAAACGCAAAGGAATTACGAGCAGTTTTGAAAGATCAAATTTTACAAATCCCCTGGCCGAAAACCAGGCTGTTCCCCCGTTTGATGAAATATTGGCATTGTCCATAGCAAACAGGCAGTCGCCCCATGATTCCCAGTCGCTTTTTACCAGTTCACCAGACTGCTGGTATCCAACGTATATTTCGCGGGGCATGGTGCCGGCAACAAGCAGGTTTTCCTTTGAATACAGGGAATTCATAAAAGATTCAACCTGGGCGGTATCCCGTTTTGTGTATCCTTCCTGGAATTTATGCAATTGCGCCAATACTTCCTTCCGGATGCTGTCGGGAGCATTCCCCTTTGAAAATACGGCAGCGGAGGCAGATCCGTAACTCCTTTCATCGGCTGGTTTTAGGACTCTGGTTACCAGGAAAAGGACTGCAATCAGAAGCATTATCCGTACCAAAATCTTTACAAGGCGGGCCATGGGTGAATTTGTTTGAAATATGACTATTGAAAAGGACTGGTTATTTGTGGTATCCGTTGTTTCCAGAATTCGTTAAAACCGGAATGGGGATTTGTGCAAAGCCACACCCCGGTACCATATTCCCTGGCCAGCGGATTCTCTATCTTCCCGATTAACCGGCAGTCGGCAAACAATGCGCTAATATCTTCGCCAAGTTCACTGTTCATGTACACAAGGCTTGTGATTTCATGTTCGGGATTTCTTGGAAACCAGTAGAAAAAGCTTTCCGAAAAGCAGACAGGCTCGGGCAAATTGTATTTTTTGCCTATAACCATGATTGCCCCTGCCTGGCCATAGTTTTCGGCATAAATGATACTTGCCTTTTTATCCGTAACCTGGTTGTATGCTTTAGCTGTTATAGCGGCCAGTTCGTCCCAGCCAAGCATATCGGCATAATCCTGGGGTAAACTGTGTATGCGGCCGTCTTCCCAGCGAAGTGCCATATCAAAGCCTGCTTTGTCTTTTGCGCCGGCAAAAAATCCGGCAAGTTTATCCGCTTTGTATACCGGTATTCCCATGGGTAATATAGGTATTGACAACAGCAGTATGAGTACCGGGAGCAGAATTTTTACAAAAGTTTTTTTTAAAATATTCTCCCATAAAACACCTCCGGCTGCAATCCAGAGCGGGAATAATCCCAGCGTATAATAACTTTTACCCCTGAGGAATGCCAGGACGAACAACACAATAAAGCTGGCAATAATAAGCGGGCGATATGGTTTCAGGCTTCTGCCCAAAAGCATGAAAATAATTCCGGGAACGAAAAGAAATATGGCAACAGAACCCATAAACAACTGGTCGGTAAAAAATGACAGGCGGTTTACGTGCACCAGTTGTGTGTTGTTCAAAGCCTTCATGTGAACCAGTACAGGGAATTGATTTTTTACCTGCCAGATTAAATTAGGCATGAAGATCACGATTGCTATAAGAATGGACATATAAAATGCACTTCGTGTGAAGAGGCTGCGATATGGTGAAATTAATAAAGCAACCAGGATGGCTACAATCTCGAGGGCTACCAGGTATTTGTTAAGCAGCCCGAAGCCGGCAGCAAGCCCGAGTAGGAGTATGTATTTATCGGACTTTGTATTGATCCACCGCAAGATGATCCAGAAAACCAGGCTCCAGAAAATAATATCGAAACAAACTGGCTGAAACAGGCCGAAGCCACGCAGGTTAAATGGAGTAACCAGCAAAGCAAGCGCAACTAAAATCTGGGCATACTGTTTGCCTTTAAGTTCCCTGGCTATGGCTGCAACCAGGATAATAAGAACTGCGCTCAGCATTATAGGGATTATCCTGGCGGATAAAAGCGTGTACCCCGAGATGTGAATCATGAGCCATGCGACGAAACCGGTAAATGGAGGCACCGAAGCATATCCGGCAGAGGGATGCTGGCCAAGGGAAAAATATAGTAATTCGTCGCGGTGAAATCCCAGGGTATTATAAAATGCCAGGTGGAAAAACACATTAAAAACAGCGATTAGAAACACCCATGGCGAAAGACGGTCGTTTTCATTTTTCATATTACATATTCATAAAATCGGGGTTGATATCTTTAATGCACTGGCAAATAAAATGGTTAGTTTTATTTTTCTTAAATCCTGCCATATTATTCAGTCCATTTTCATGTAAAGATAAATGGTTTCTTTTTTCATGATGCGTGTGCAGTGGTGCCTCAAACCCATTTTTTATCCAAATACTACATTCACGCAAGGTAGGATTGATCATCACCACGCAGATAATGAGTTTATCATGATAATGAAAAGAATAGCCGGATAAACCCGGCATTCAGTCGAAGCGATACAGCAGCAGGCAAGAGGGGCGAAATTACCCAAGCCGGTAAAAGGAAGAGAAATAACAGTACAGATTTTGATCTCATATTTTTCCCCGGCTGGAATTGATAGAAACAAATGCCTTTATTTATTCCTGCGGGGCTTGTTTTTTCTTCACCAGGTAGCTGGTTACAAATAACAGCCCTACCAAAAAGAAAGGGAATGTTATCATCATAATAATGCCCAAGCTCATCCCTACCGAATGATTCATGGCATAATTGTGCGTGTAAATAAAGGGGCTGAGTCCAAGCCCCAGCATCATAAATACAATGCCTCCTACCAGTTCCCACCGCCAGGCAACTACCAGCATCATAAACAGTATAAAAGAGGGCAACAGGTGCATGGCAAATGCTGCCAGTTGCTGCCAGATAGAAAGCCCAGGCTCAAAGGCATCGAATGCGAAAAGGCTTATAAATGCAATGGCCAGGATGCATAAAATCCTTGGGGTCCAGTGCAGGACAGCGATTTTTTTTGTCATGGGTTATCAGTTTTTTGGAAATATTATAGTCTTCGATTTCGTATTCATGTGAAAGTTAATAGGCTACATATTCCGCCTGTATTTACCTCCCACTTCGAACAATGCCTGCGTGATCTGCCCCAGCGAACAATATTTGGCAGCTTCCACCAGGCTTTCGAAAAGGTTGCCACCGCTAAGGGCCGTTGATTGCAAAAGTTTTAAGTGCGTGGCAGCTTCTGTTTGCCAGGTGTGGTGCAGTTGTTCCAGCATACTGATCTGGTATTCCTGTTCGGTGCTGCTGGCCCTGATCACCTGTTTAGGCGTAATAGTTGGCGATCCCTTGCTTGAAAGGAATGTGTTTACACCTATAATCGGGAGTTCGCCGGTATGTTTAAGATGCTCATAATACAGCGATTCTTCCTGTATTTTGCTGCGCTGGTACATGGTTTCCATGGCTCCCAGCACGCCTCCGCGTTCATTAATACGGTCGAACTCAGCCAGCACAGCTTCCTCCACCAGTTCAGTAAGTTCTTCGATGATAAACGAGCCTTGCAGCGGGTTCTGGTTTTTAGTAAGCCCCAGTTCGTTGTTTATAATCATCTGAATGGCAATGGCGCGGCGCACCGACTCCTCTGTTGGCGTGGTAATGGCTTCGTCGTAGGCATTGGTATGCAGCGAGTTGCAGTTATCGTAAATGGCATACAAAGCCTGCAGGGTGGTACGTATATCATTAAAATCAATTTCCTGTGCATGCAGCGAGCGACCCGAGGTTTGAATGTGGTATTTGAGCATTTGTGAGCGTGATCCTGCTTTATAAATTCCTTTCATGGCTTTGGCCCAGATAAGCCTTGCCACGCGGCCCATAACCGAGTATTCGGGGTCGATGCCATTGGAAAAGAAAAATGATAAGTTAGGAGCAAACTTATCGATATTCATTCCGCGTGAAGCATAATATTCAACGTAAGTAAAGCCGTTTGCCAGGGTAAAAGCAAGCTGTGTTATGGGATTGGCTCCAGCCTCGGCAATATGGTAACCCGAAATAGAAACGGAATAAAAATTGAGCACTCTGTTTTCGATAAAATACTGCTGCACGTCGCCCATCAGCCGGAGAGCGAAATCGGTACTGAAAATACAGGTGTTCTGGGCCTGGTCTTCTTTCAGGATATCGGCCTGAACGGTGCCCCTCACCGTCGAAATGGTTTCGGATTTTATCCGTTCATATATTTCAGCCGGCAACACCTGGTCGCCGGTAATGCCGAGCAGCATCAGCCCCAGGCCGTTATTGCCTTCGGGAAGGTTGCCCTGGTACGCAGGACGAATGGTGCCACGCTGCTGATATAATTCCGATATTTTTTTTGATGTTTCTGCTTCAAGACCCTGCTGTCGGATGTAGATTTCACATTGCTGATCGATGGCAGCATTCATGAAAAAGCCCAGCATGGCCGGGGCCGGACCATTGATGGTCATGGAAACCGAAGTGGAAGGATCGCAGAGGTTGAAACCTGAATACAGTTTTTTAGCATCGTCGAGGCAGGCAACCGATACACCCGAATTCCCTATTTTGCCATAAATATCGGGTCTTCGCCCCGGGTCGGCGCCATACAGCGTAACCGAATCGAATGCGGTCGAAAGCCGTTTTGCCGGCATGCCCAGCGAAACATAATGAAACCTTTTATTGGTTCGCTCGGGGCCGCCTTCGCCTGCAAACATACGCGTTGGGTCTTCATTTTCGCGTTTAAAAGGGTAAAGACCGGCAGCATACGGAAATTCACCGGGTATATTTTCGGTAAGGCACCAGTATAGTATATCGCCCCAGTCCTTGTAGCGAGGCATTGCTATTTTAGGGATCTTCAGATGTGAGAGGGATTGGGTAAAAGTCTGCACTTTCACTTCATTGCCACGAACCAGGTAACTGTAAGTGTCTTTCTTAAGTTTTTTTACTTTTTGTTCCCATTCTTCAAGTAGCTTTTGCGAATCGGGGCTAAGTTTTTTCCAGGTCTGCTTATATAGTTTTTTTAGTTCAGATACCGGATCCGCATCAGCGTTTTCAGCAGCTGATGGATGAAGGTCATTGGTTGCATTTGCCTCTGTATGATCGCGCTCCCGGTTCAGTTCGTTTATCGCGATATGGAGTCCATACAGCCGGCTGGCAAGAGTAGCCTGTTCCCTGGCCCAGCTGTTGTAATTTCGGATGGTTTCAGCAATTTCGCCCAGGTAGCGTGTTCGGCGCGGAGGTATTAAACCGGTAACCTGCTCTGATTCAACGGCAAGTGCTAAATGCGAATCGAAGCCTGCCTGTGTTTTGCGATTGATGGTGCTGATCATTTCACGGTAAAGCAGGTTTATGCCATGGTCGTTAAACTGCGATGCCATGGTGGCAAATACAGGCAACTTTTCCGGTTCGGTTGTAAAAAGCATCCGGTTACGGGCAAACTGTTTACGCACATCGCGCAATGCATCCTTGGCACCCCTTTTATCGGATTTGTTTATAGCTACCAGGTCGGCATAATCGAGCATATCAATTTTTTCGAGTTGGGTAGCAGCTCCATATTCGGGTGTCATCACATACATACTTACATCGCAGAAATCCACAATTTCGGTATCCGACTGGCCGATACCCGAGGTTTCGAGCATCACCAGGTCGAAACCTGCATTTTTAATCACACAGAGGGCTTCGGCAATGTATTTCGACAGGGCCAGATTGGCTTGCCGGGTGGCCAGTGAGCGCATAAAAATACGGGGCGTATGGATAGAATTCATACGGATCCGGTCGCCAAGCAAAGCACCCCCGGTTTTCCGTTTCGATGGATCAACCGATAGGATGGCCAGCGTTTTATCGGGGAAATCATCCAGGAACCTTCGCACCAGTTCATCAATCAGCGACGATTTACCCGCGCCACCGGTACCTGTAATTCCAAGGATGGGGCTGGTATTTTCCCCGCAACTTTGCTTCAGTTCATCCAGCAGTTTCTTAACTTCCGGATGATAATTTTCGGCTGCCGAAATCAGTTGGGCAATAGCACGATAGTCGCGCCTGAGGATATCTTCTTTTGTAACCTTTATATTTTTGCCTGTCGGGAAATCTGCCAGGGCTACTACCTCGTTGATCATACCCTGCAAACCCAGCAGGCGACCCTGGTCGGGCGAATAAATCCGGGTGATGCCATAAGCCTCTAATTCCTTTATTTCGCCCGGAAGAATAACGCCCCCGCCTCCGCCGAATATTTTTATATGTTCGCATCCGCGTTCCCTGAAAAGGTCGTACATGTATTTGAAAAACTCCATATGCCCTCCCTGGTACGAGGTGATGGCAACAGCCTGAACATCTTCCTGTATGGCGCAATCAACTATTTCCTGAACCTGGCGGTCGTGCCCCAGGTGAATTACCTCCACACCGGTACTTTGAAGTATACGGCGCATAATATTGATGGAGGCATCGTGGCCATCGAAAAGTGCGGCGGCAGTGACTATGCGGATGTGATTTTTCGGTTTGTATACTGAAGTTTGCATCCCTGTACAGATATAATTACCACAAATATATCATTTTTTAGATGTAAAGGGGTAACACTGGGCAGCAAAAGTTTTGCCGCCCTGCCCAAATGCAGATAATAATTAAAACAAGCCGAAAATCAGTGCGCTTAATTCAGGAAATGGTGAGGCTTTAACCACAGGATCTATTCGTCAACATGAAATTCAACGGTATACCTTGGTGTACTTTCGAATTCAGCCGATTTTTCGTCGGTGGTATTGCTGATTGTAATTCGGGAGGGATCCAGTTTCTTTTCATTGACCAGGTAATCTAAAATTAGCCGGTTGCGTAAGGCAAATAAATTATTTACCTCCAGGCTCAGTACCTGTTCCCCAAGCATCTTACGGCATTTAAACTGGCTGGGCATACCTGATACGTCCTCGGGTAAAAACTTCTGGTTCAGCCAGACATTGAACAATGTGTCTTTATTCGAAATGGCTGCAATAGCCTCTAAATCCTTTGCATCCAGGCTATCTTTAGGCGTTTTGAGGATTTCTTTTTTGTAATACATTCCCTTTGCCAGGAATAAAGCCAGCAATTCCTTTTCGCTTTCGTGGCTGGCAACCTGTACCAGTTTTACTTTCAATTCTGGTTTTTCGGTTAAGGCTTTGCCAATCAGGTCGAGGCTTTTGAGCTGCCGGTTATCGAACTGTTTCTGCAGGTAATCAAACCTTATGTATTTTATATCATCTTCGTTGCCTCCAAAAGCTTTAGCCAGCAGGTCGAAAGGAGCCGTTGCCGCTTTTACGACCAGGTTTTTCACAATCTGCCATATCACTTTACCAATCTTATACGAAGGATCTTTCAGGTTTCCTTCAACCGGGATATCAAGATCAATATTTCCTTTCCGGTCGCGGAGTATGGCAATGGCCAGGCGCAGTGGCAGCGCATACAAGGGCTTTTCGTTCAATTTCCGGCTTACCTCTATCTTCTTAATGCTCATCACGTTGGTGCTTTTCAATTGCCCGTTCCTGATGGTATTGGTACTGTAATAGTAGAGTAAGCCTTCAACAAAGGCATGGGCCACATAAAATTTGGAATATGGGTTAAAATCGGAAATCCGCATGTCGTCAATTGCATAGTTTACTGACATATTCATGTAATCGCGGGGGTCGAAAGAGAGGTGGGCCTTCAGTTTTCCCGAGCGGTTGGCCAGGCAACTCATATCAAAAGAAATACTGTCGCTTTTGGAACTAATTGGCCCTGAGCTCATTTCGAGATTTTCGAGGTCGTAAACAAATTTATCCTCCAGCGTGTAGTCTTTATACACAATTTGCCCGTTGTGTATTTTTACATTTTTAGCAGTATAATTGCTTATAATATAATCCCTGCTAATTTCTTTAATGTAATCGGCCATGATGGTAAACGGATTCGAATAATCAACCTGGTCGGCCGATGTGGCTGTATCGGAGGAAGTTGTTTGCGTGGGAACCATCAGGTTGGTGAAATTGTCGCTTTTATCGTAGTATTCAAAAAGCAGGTAAGGGTCGTGCATACTTATTTCACCAAAATTGTAGATATTGCGTGCAACATCCAGCGAATCGATGGCTATCGCGAAGTTTTTCCACGAAGCCACCGTAACTTTACTTTTATCGTCAATTCTGAAATCTGCCAGCGCGATGTCGCCTTTAAGCGCCACAGCTTCGGGCACATCAAAGTCGCCTTTTATGCGTAATTTGCTGCTTAACAGCCCGCCAAAATAGGAAGTTACCACGTAATCTTTAATATAGGGCACCAGCAACTGCAGGTTCAGCTTTTCGATATTAGCATTCAGGATATATGACAACGAGTCGAGGTTCAGTAAAATATTGGCTTCGGCTTTTCCTCCCGAATTTAGGCTAAACTCCGTTGCAGCATTAAGCATAGGCGAGTTCCATACCAGCAAGGGGCAACCCATTTTAAACTGCTGCATCACGATTTGGTTTTTCAGCAGCATGTCTTTATATGTAATGGTTCCGTTGGTAATTTCAATCCTTTCGATGCGATATTTGGTGGGCTCCGATGGTTTTTCGGGTTCTTTCTGAGTGGTATCGGCAGCCGTAAAACGGGTAACCAGGTCGTCGAAATTGAATTGATTTCCGTTTTGTTCAATAATTACTTTAGGCCCGTCAATCTGTATGGTATTCACCTGGTATTCGCCACTGATGACTTTCAGTATACTAATATCCGTGTATATTTTATCGGCACTGAAAAACTGTTTATCGCTTTTCTGTTCGTATACTTTTATTCCGTTAACAGTTACATCCCATCTCCAGAGGTTAATAAAAAGATGGTCCATGGTAATTTTGCGCCCGGTCCATTGCTCGCTGTTTTTTTCAATTTCATATTTAGCCAACGGCGAAATGCCAAAAAAGATTGCAATTAACAAAACCGCAATGCTTATGAGGATAATTGCGATTGTTTTGCGGGGATTAATGCGCATCATTCAGTAATTTAGTGGGTTGAACAGTACTGCCTGGTATATGAATTATAGTTGTTTATAGTTTTGGAGTAGTTGTTGAGTGAAATATGCAGGCAAGGATTTTACCAGATAAAGCTACATTTTTTTTTCGAATAATTGATCTGGTTTTTTGCATAAATAAACAACCGGCAGAATTCCCTGTGGTTGTGGAATTTCTGCCGGCTGTAAGGATTTTGTTAACTGTGTTTTACTGATTCACGCTGATTGTATCGTTTACAGGTTGTGGTTTATACTTCGATTTCAATCCTGTTGCTGTCATGATATAGGGTCCCCCTTCACGACCATCTTCAGAAAAGTCGCTGTAATTGGTCCGCCAGTCGAGATGTTCGTCAATAACAACTTCAGTATTTACCGGGATGCCGATAATTACATCCAGTTTCTGGTACCGCATGCCATCATTTTGTGGAAACATAAAATATGGATTCAGTTTTACCAGGGTATCCTGTAGGGCAACCTGGTACAGAATGTTGGCGGCGAAACTGTTTGCGATCGATTGCAGTCCGGATGAAGCCGATTGCACGGTAGTGAAATACAAACTATCGGCAGGCACAGGTCGCAGGCTGAGGTTGATCTCTCCCAGGGCATATTTCATATTTCCCGGAATGGTATCGCCGGCCAGGGGCATGAAATATTGGTTATAATCATTGGGCCCTGCTGCCAGGTGAATTTTCTTTTTCTTCATCTCGATACTTTGGTGCTTTGTAATTGAGCCAACCTGTTCGGTTGAGCGCGAGTACTGAAAAATGGAACCTACACCGGTAAGTATTCCGGCTACCAGCAGCAGTACAAACACAAGTATGATCTGCCAGCGGAAGGGTGGCCATTTGAGCAGCAGGCGTAAACCGGTATAAATTAATATCCCGGTAACAGCTACCAGCAGGAAGGTAATTGCAATATAGGCCAGCCAGCGTACATCGGGCCCGGGTACCAGCCACTGCAGCGATTGAATCAAAGTGGTGGTATCAAGTTGGTAGTTTCCTACATGCATAGGCTCACGAACCAGCGAAGCTGCACTCAGTCCTATAAACATGGCCACTACTGCTAAAAGCAATGCCAGTCCGGCCAGCCTGCCCAGTACCTTGAAAATTAAATTAAACAGGCGTGCAACCACTTCGGTTACAAACCGGATAAATGTTCCCAGGCTATTCAGAACACTGTTGCCTGTACGCTGTATGCCCGTACCTGCCGAAGCAAGTTCGTTGCGCAACGTGTTGATATTTATACTCTGGCGCTGCATTTCGAGTTTTTCGGAAGTGGTTTGCGCTACCGGGAGTATAAGCCATAATACGGCGTAAACTATAATGCCAACTGCATAAAGGAGTGTAAATGCGGCAAATACCAGGCGTACCCATACCGGGTCGATGCCGAACCACGCTGCAATACCGGCGGCAACACCGCCAATCTGCCGGTTGTCGGGATCACGATATAGTTTTCCGCGTGTTTTATTGCCCGGTTCCGCACGGGGTTGTTCGGTTTCCGAATCCGAAAGCTGATCGGGTTCGCCCATGCTGGCAATTACGTCTTCAATATGTTTCAGGGTGATGACCGGATTCCCGTTTTCTTTTTGCTGATCGAGCAATTCGGCAATACGCATCTCGATGTCGGCAATAATTTCGGTGTACCCCTGCTCTGCAGCAAAAAAGTTCCGTAAACGGTTCAGGTAGCTGTTGAGGCATTCATATGCATCGTCGTCGATGTTAAATATTCGGCCGCCTATATTTACTGAGAAGTTCTTTTTCATTGTCCTGAAGTATTAGGTGTTTCTGATGTTTCTGATTGATTATTAACGGCAACCAATGCGCTTACCGCGTTTACAAGCTCGTCCCATCCGGTGCGCAGATCCGACAGAAATGCCGAACCTTCGGGCGTGATGGAGTAGTATTTGCGCGGAGGTCCTGAATTCGACTCTTCCCAGCGGTAATTCAGGAAGCCTTCGTTTTTTAGCCGGGTAAGGATGGGATAGAGGGTGCCTTCCACCACAATCAGCTGCGATTGTTTCAGCCGCTCGAGTATATCCGAGGCATAGGCTTCGCGGCTGCTGATGGCTGCCACAACGCACATCTCGAGTACGCCTTTCCGCATCTGGGCAATTGTTGAATCTGCTTTTTCCATGTGGATATGAATAGAATAACGGGGCAAATATAATACATTCAATAGTACTATGCAATACATAGTACTAAATAATAAAGAATAATTATATCAAAAATTATTTAAACAGCACTATAACAACAAGATACATTTATCCTGTTTTACAGATTATCACTTATTATCACTGTTGTCCGGTTAATTTTGATTAAAAACACTGTAATGCTTGTTAAATCTCGTCCCTACGGGACTTTTCACTAAGAGGGGTCACTTTTTATTCTACCAATATTTCGTCCCTAAAGGGACTGTCCCGTAGGGACATGATATTGGTAGAAAGCATGTTACAGAATAACTAAAAGTCCCGTAGGGACGTTATAAGATTTTACCCGGACACCAATAACTTATTATGTCATGAAATCGGGAAAATAAAATTCGCCTTGCGCCAGTTATCTGTCAGTTTTTGCACTTATTTTGTGTCAGTTTAACCCATGCTCACAAGTTACTTTTATAGATATAATGTATTAATCATTAAAAACTTACAGTTTTTTTTGATTTGCATAATCAATCAAACCTAAATGTAATACCATGAAAAGAATATTCTGTTTACTTATCGCAGCAAGTCTTTTGCTCAGTTGCAGCAAGGATGGAGTAAATGGCAGTATCAGGCACCGGGTTCAATATACCACGGCAAAAACCGGTACTAAAACCCTGGAAAGTACTTCTGATAACCGGTATACCGGTTTTGGCGATTACATCACAAGTGTAACGCCTTATAAATTCACATCAAAGATTAACATCATGTGCTACCAGGATAACTGGAATATTAGTGATGCATCAACGCACATGATATCATATGTGGATGGACATGATAATGACCCGCGCTACGAAATAGCTACGTATGCCGATTTCTCGAACAACCAGGAGGTCGAAATCACGCCTATCCTTTACAGCACCGATAAAGTTGACGGCGTTTTTAAGCAAAAGGAAGTCACTTTCACGTATTTTAATTTCTGTCCTTACTATTTATACCAGGAAGTAGAAATACCGGCCGAATATAAAGACATTACAATTAATCAATTCAACGAGTTTTATAATGAACGGTATTACTGCGATTCAGTAAAAAGTGGAAATGTGCTGAAAATAAAGCATGTGCCGTTTATCAGCAGGTTGTTTCAATTTGGAAACGGTTATCCATGGGCATACGTTTTTGGGAATACGGATTCTACTTTTGTGTATAACCGGGAGGGAAATACAGTGCCTGCTTCGGAACACTGGCCTTTTGGCGGAAGCACTCGGAACCCGATAATAAGGAGCAATAAATATGTTGCAAAAACGGTTGTTATGCCTACTGATGGCAAAACAATCGAAATGGTTTCGACCATAAGTTTTGATACTGAGAATTTAATACAGATTTATGCCGGGCAGGATAATATCCCTTATACGAGTGATGATATATTTCTATATGCCCCGAATTATTGGGAAAGGCTCAACGTTAAACTCGACTTAAAGTAATGAATTTGAGGTAATTTGAGTCTTGCTTAAAGGCAATTAGCTCCACTTGTGGCCGCAATATAGCGCTGTAAACCTTGCCGTTAATCAACATCAAGGATCTTTAACCAAAAGTTCCTGTTGCCTGATTTTACGTGCTCTTTTTTTACGATCTCTTCAACTTCTTTAATAACTGAAGGATGATTGGCTGCCACATCTGTGCTTTCAACCGGATCGAGTTCAAGGTTATAGAGTTCCCAAATCTTATTCCCTTTCTGCATGTTTTTCCGGATTGCCTTCCATTTTCCCAGCAGAACAGCCTGTTGTCCGCCATATTCAGGAAATTCCCAGTATAAATATTGATGCTGCTGCTGTTTCTGTCCTTTTAATTCAGGAAGAAAACTGATGCCGTCAATATCGTCAGGTGTTTTTATGCCGGATATTTCGCAAAGTGTCGGCAGCCAATCCCAGAAAGCGGATACAAGATCAGACGTACTTCCCGGTTTAATAGTTCCGGGCCATGAAGCTATCAAAGGAACCCGTATGCCGCCTTCGTATACAAAGCCTTTCCCAAACCCATATTCACTTTTAAACGGCCCGCCGCTGTCGAACCAGGGTGAATCGGTACCTCCATTGTAGGTCGGGCCATTGTCGCTGGTAAAAATGATAAACGTGTTTTCATAAACACCCAGTTCTTTCAGCTGTTCTACAAGCAAGCCAACCTGTTCATCAAGGTATGAGATCATGGCAGCATAACTGGCATGCGGATACCGGACAGGCACGTAGCCTTTTTTGCCATCGTATGGTTTTTCGTCGCCGAACTTTTTCACATAATAATCCACCCATCGCCGGGGCGCCTGCAATGCAGCGTGCGGTATGGGTGTAGCCCAAAACAGAAAGAACGGCTGTTTGTAATTTTCACCTACAAAACCTGTAATTTCTTTGAACATCAGGTCGGGTGCGTAATCCTGTTGGTTAAAAGCGGAATAATTAGCAGGATTATACAAGTCAGTACCTTCCGGCAGCAGGCTATCCGGGGGCACAATATTGTTGTGCAAATAAATCCTGTGATCATTTTTATACAGATGTACCGGGTAATACGTATGCGCCTGCCGCTGGCAGTTATAGCCAAAAAAGAAGTCGAAGCCCATTCCCAATGGTGTGCTTTTGGTTTGCGGTGCACCAAGTCCCCATTTACCAACAATCCCGGTCTTGTACCCGGCATCGTGAAGCAACCCGGCAATAGTTACTGTTCCGGTTGCCATTGGTTGCTGTCCTTCGAGCGTCGAATCGGCAAGCATGGCCCGGTAATTCCATACATCACCCCTCGAATCCCATTCGTCGTTACCACGCACCTGGGCATGACCGCTGTGTTTCCCGGTCAGCAATATACAACGGGAAGGAGCACATACCGGGGCGCCTGAATAATGCTGCCTGAAAAGCATGCCCTGACTGGCAAGGTTGTCGATATTGGGAGTTTCGATCTTTTTCTGACCGTAAACACCTATATCTCCATATCCCAGGTCGTCGGCAAGGATATAGATGATATTTGGTTTTCGAACGACCTGCGATTGCACTGAATTATACCCGGCCGAAAGGAAAACCAGGCCGATGAACAGGAAAATTCTGCGAATGTATGTAACAGCCTTCATCCTTCTGTTTTCAGAAAATGTTT
The DNA here is from genome assembly GCA_937965665.1 of uncultured Bacteroidales bacterium. Taxonomy (GTDB): domain Bacteria; phylum Bacteroidota; class Bacteroidia; order Bacteroidales; family UBA4417; genus UBA4417. Next base: position 5,965 of record CALCJE010000069.1, on the reverse strand, counting down.
GCCAGGGCCAAATAATTGTTAAGCTCTTTTTGTATAAAGTTCAACGATTTTAAGAATTACCTCTGTAGCTTTCACCATCGATTCCAGGGGAACATATTCCATTTTGCCATGGAAATTATGGCCACCGGCAAAAATATTAGGGCAGGGCAGGCCCATGTACGAAAGCCTGGCTCCGTCAGTCCCGCCACGGATAGGAACTACTTTAGGCACAATTCCAAGTTGCTCCATCGCTTCCTGTGCTGTGGCTACCACGTGGTAAACAGGTTCAACCATTTCGCGCATGTTGTAGTACTGGTCCTTCATTTCGAGGGTAAAGCTGTTTTCGCCATACCGCTTATTCATAAAATCGACACAGTCTTTAAAAAGCTTCTTTTTATGCTCAAATTTTGGCCTGTCGTGGTCGCGGATAATATACTGTATAAACGCGTTTTCAACCGATCCTTCCATCTTAATCAGGTGGTAAAAGCCTTCATAATCCTGGGTAAATTCAGGCCTTTCGTTCACAGGCAACAGCGCGTTGAATTCGGTAGCCATCAGGATGGCGTTTTTCATTTTATTTTTGGCATAGCCCGGGTGGATATTGCGACCCTGTATGGTTACCTTAGCCCCGGCAGCATTGAAATTTTCGTATTCAAGCTCGCCTATGCCTCCACCATCCATGGTATAAGCGAAATCGGCCCCGAACTTTTTAACATCAAAAAAATCGACACCGCGGCCTACTTCCTCATCGGGAGTAAATCCTACTTTAATGGTGCCGTGCTCAATTTCGGGATGATTCACAAAGTATGCAATGGCCGCCATAATCTCGGTTACTCCGGCTTTGTCGTCGGCGCCCAGCAGGGTGGTGCCGTCGGTCACAATCAAAGTCTGCCCCTGGTACTCGCGAAGCTCAGGAAAATCGGAAGGAGAAAGGATGATGTTCTTTTCAGCGTTAAGCAGCACATCTTTGCCATCGTAGTTTTCCACAAGGCGGGGTTTCACATCAGTTCCGCTCATATCGGGGCTGGTGTCCACATGTGCCACAAAACCAATCACGGGTACTTTTTTGCTGGTATTCGAAGGCAGGGTTCCCATCACATAACCGTTGGCATCGATACTTACATCGGCCAGGCCAAAGGCATTCAGCTGGTCGTGAAGCAGGTTAAGCATATCGAACTGCTTTGCCGTGCTGGGAAATGTGGTCGATGTGTCGTCGCTACGGGTATCGATAGCAACATATGAAAGAAAGCGGTTCAGAATTTCGGTTTTCATTTTAAAATGTATTTTAATAATTTGACATTAAACCCGCAATGCACAGGTTGGACTTACAAAATTGCAAAGGATTTCAGGAATACCTTCTGTTAACACGAAAAGCTTTTTTGCCTGTTTATTATTTTACCGCAGCGAACTTTGTGTATTTCTTTGTGCCCTTTGTGGTTATCACGTTTGGTCTATTCCTCCTTTTTCGCCCTGAGTGTTTCCCAGATAAAGTATCCGCAAAGCACAGCCAGCATCAGCAGCGCCAGTGCTTCGGCAGCGTGCGATTCGAACCATTCGCGATTAACAAAATTGACGCCGAAGTTAGCCAGAATGGCACTCACAACCCCCATCAAAGCACCACCGGCAATAAATCCGGAAGCAATCAGGGTTCCTCTTTCGCGCCTGGCCTGGTTCAGCTTTTCGTCCTTGCTGCGTTTGCCTACAAAATTGGCAATGATACCACCCAATAACAGCGGGGTGTTCAATTGCAGCGGGATAAACATACCCAGCGAAAAAGCAAGTGCCGGAACTCCGATCATGGTTAAAATAAGCGACATAAAAGCGCCTGCAGCATAAAGCATCCAGGGTGCTGGCTGACCGCTCATCATGGGTTGTATAACGGCTGCCATAGCGTTGGCTTGTGGTGCAACCATGGCATTGTCGCCGGTAAATCCATAGGTTTTATTTAAAACCATAATTACGCCACCAACGGTGATGGCCGAAACAAAGGTGCCCAGGAATTTCCAGGTTTGCTGTTTGTAAGGTGAGGTCCCCATCCAGTATCCGATTTTAAGGTCGGTGATAAAACCTCCGGCCATGGATAATGCGGTACACACAACCCCGCCTATGAGCAGTGCTGCTATCATGCCCGATTCGCCTTTTAGCCCGACCGATACCAGTACCAGGGATGAAATAATGAGTGTCATCAACGTCATTCCGCTCACGGGGTTGGTACCTACAATGGCAATGGCGTTGGCAGCAACGGTGGTAAAAAGAAATGCGATTATCATCACAATGCCTAATCCAACCAATGCATAAGTGAGGTTATGAACAACGCCGAACTGGAAAAAGATAAATATTACGATTGCAGTTAGCAGTATTCCTCCGGCAATAATAGCCATGGGCAAATCGCGCTGGGTACGCAGGTTTATCTTTACGCCCTCGTGTTTGCCGAATATTTCTTTCCCGGCAAGGCCTACAGCCGATTTAATGATGTGGCTCGAGCGGATAATGCCGATAATACCGGCCATTGCAATTCCGCCAATACCAATAGGCCTTACATAAGCTGCAAAAATCTGCTCGGCTGACATATTCCCGATCAGCGCAGTGATGTTGGTTCCCACGGCAAGGGTTTGGCCATCGGCAAAATAATTGATAATCGGGATTACCACATACCAGCCTACAAATGAGCCTGCGCAGATAATGGCGGCGTATTTCAGCCCGATAATGTAACCCAGGCCCACTACTGCTGCGCCTACGTTCAGTTTAAATACTATTTTAGCCTTGTCGGCAAGTGCCTGTCCAATAGGAATTACACGGGTTGTAAATACCTCGGCCCATAAACCGAATGTTGCAATCACAAAATCGTAAATACCGCCAATTAAGCCTGCAACCAGTAACAGCCTTGCCTGATTTCCGCCTTTGGCGCCCGACACCAGTACTTCGGTAGTTGCGGTAGCTTCCGGAAACGGGTATTTGCCATGCATTTCGCTTACAAAATACTTGCGGAAAGGAATCAGGAACAAGATGCCGAGGAATCCGCCCAACAGCGACGACATAAAAATCTGGTAAAACTGAACCTGCAGGTTAAGGATGTAAAGCGCCGGAAGTGTGAAAATAGCGCCTGCTACAATTACGCCAGAGCTCGCCCCTATGGATTGAATAATCACGTTTTCGCCCAGTGCACCTTTTCGTTTGAATACGGTCGAAAGGCCGACAGCTATAATGGCTATGGGAATAGCAGCTTCGAAAACCTGCCCGATTTTAAGACCCAGGTAAGCAGCTGCCGCCGAAAAAACAGCAGCCATTATAATACCCCAGATCACACTCCAGGAGTTTACTTCGGGATACACCTTGTTTGCCGACATGATGGGCTCATATGTTTCGCCTGGTTTCAATTCGGTATAGGCGTTTTCGGGAAGGCCTTTGATGGGGCCGTGTTCGTGTTCTGACATAGTAGGTTAGGTTAAAAATGCGCTCAAATGTACAGCAAAAAAGTATTTCACCACATGCTGCCGCTTTTTTGTTCAGTTATATTTGCTTTTACTTTATTCTGATTTTATAAGGCAATGATTTGAAGCATTTTGCTTAGTATTCGTATCTCAATTCTTTACCTTTTTCCACTGCCGGTAACCCGTTCTTCATCCACGAGGGTTCGGGTGCGTCTTTCAGGTAGTGGTCGAAAAACAGGAAAATACAATTTCAGTCTTTCTTCAACGCTATCTGCGATTGTTGCGCCTTCACAATTTCTGCAAAAAACGCCCTGAGTTCAGGATAAATGTTTTTAGGGAAATGGTCTTTTTTAATCTGAATTTCCGATTTAATACTGATTTCTTTCTGATCAGCTGATGTAGTCACAGAAAAATTAAACACAAGATTATTTCCGCAAGCCGATAACATTGTGGTTTCCGGAACACTTGTAATTGTGTACCCGTTCGGAATTTTTATATTAATTTCATGTTTTTGGTAGTTTGGCGCCTGGAAATCAATGTCAAAATCTCGTTTTATTCCGGGGAAAGGATTTTCTCTGTATGTGTCAATTGGAAAACAAGGAAGATAATAGCTTTTCCCTGGAACAGAATCTGAGAAACTTGCCAGGAAACTGAAATTTTCGATAAAAGGCTCATTTGTCTTATCCAGTCCGGAATACACCGGAGATGAAATATCATAGTCGTGATAGAACTCCTTCCGATATTTTTTGTATTCATCTTCATTGGATTCTGAAATCAGGTTACGAAGTCTGTTAGCTGAGAGGCTGAACGATTTTTTTTCAACCAGAACCGTATCCTTCCTGTCAGGATGCCAGGCATAAGAGATCACTGTATTGCTTTTGAAACACTCTTCTCGCAGCAAAGGCAGCCATTGCCGGTGAAAATGGTCGCTCACCAGGAAACCATCTCCATTGAGGCAACTGAGGGAGAGAGAGTTAAATGGTAGTGCTCTTTGTGAAGCATCCAGAAGGTAGTAAGTGGTGTCTTTGAATACAGCGGCAACCAAATAATTGACTCCATTCCGGCGGGGATCCTCTTTCGAGGGAGGCGGATTTTCATTTGTAGAGAGTAGCAATGGATGGCAGTCGAAGCCTGATTCGCGCAAGGCTGCCAGCAACAGCAGGTTTATTTCACCTGTATTCCCGGTTTTTGTAGTAAATGTAATTTTTGGATTGCCGGAATAAATACTTCTGTATCCATTGCACTTTACATTTTGCCTGATGAATTCATACACCTTCTGAAGACTATCTTCAAAGTTGCTGCTGTTTGCAAGCTGTTTTCTGAGATCCGAACCCAGAAAACGGCCTTTTTTTACTACTTTTCCAAGATACCTGTGATTGAGAAGGTTATTATTTATGTCGGACCACAAAATAGGGCCTTGGCTATTCCCCCAAATCGAATTTGGATTAAATGCACTATATACTGCTTCAACTTTTGAAATCTGATCCTCTGGACGCAATACAAAATTTTCATTCAATTTTACGGAAGGGACATTTTCAACGGCGAACTGATTTATCATATAACCACCCTTCTTTTCTGGGTCTGTTGATAGGTTTTTTATACTGTTGATTGCAAAAGGCAAATAATCCGTAAAATAGAATGAATAAATAGTTCTTTTTTGAATCCTGGTCTTGTATTCGCTCCAGCCACATGGAATTTCAGACTGAAAATACCAGGGTTGCAGTGGTATAGAGTTGTTATTTTTCTGTAAGTAGAAAATATCTATTACTGATCCAACTTTTACATTGGGTAGCACAACAATATATTTTGAGGTGTATTTATCAACTTTGGTTATAACCGCAGCTTCGGATCTGATTTTTTCCTCAACAATTTTCCCACCCTCCAGGTTAAAAACAGAAGCACTGAAAAATGAAATTTCGGAAAGATTGTGTAAGAATTCGAGTTCTATATTTCCATATGCTAATGCATCGCTAGAAAATACTTTTACCCTTCGCCAGGTTCTCACATTATGGTAAGTAGCCCCTAAATCGATTGTTACCTCACATTTTTCACCTAATATCAATGCTGGTGCTGAAGGTTCGAAAGAACATTCTTTCATCGTAAGTTCTTCAGCAGTCACTTTCCCAAAGGCATAATTGCTGAACTGGCAACTGGATTTTAAAAACAGGCTGCAAAACAAAAAAATAAAAAGAAACGATTTCATATTTGAAATGGATTTAATTAAAAGGACAATATTAAAGAAATATCTCAAAACATCAAGAATGCCTGTTTTAAAGTGAATTTAAAATTAGTTCCAGCCTTTTTATGAGATTGCTATTCATTATATCTCAGTTCTTTGCCTTTTAAAGTGGCTGGTAAGCCGTTCTTCATCCACGAGGGCTCGGGTGCGTCTTTCAGGTAGTGGTCGAAAAACTGGTACATGCGTATACTCAGGTCCTGCCGGTATGGTCGCTTGGTAAGATTATGCTCATCACCGTTATAGCAAAGCAGCCATGCAGGTTTACCCAGCCTGCGCATGGCGGTTATCAGTTCAATGCCTTGGTAATACGGTACTG
>CALCJE010000068.1 GCA_937965665.1 uncultured Bacteroidales bacterium | reverse complement strand
CGACCACCGAGATCTACACTCTTTCCCTACACGACGCTCTTCCGATCTGCTTCCGATCCCGGCAACGATTGCTACCTGGTGAGCGATTTGGGCGAAACTTCGCTGCTCGATCACCTGGAAAAGAATCGCGAAAACGGACTTCCTTCCGCCGAAACTCTTGCACTTTATAAACAGGCTATTGCCGAGTTGCCGCGTTTCCAGGTAGAAGCCTGTAAGGACTTCGACTTTTCTGCGTGTTATCCTACTGGCGAATTCGATGCGCGGTCCATGCGCTGGGATTTGAACTACTTTAAATATTATTTCCTCCGGCTGTTGAAAGTTCCTTTTAACGAAGCCGCCCTCGAAGACGATTTCGATACACTTGTTGCTTACCTGCTTCAGAATGGCAGCAGTTACTTCATGTACCGCGATTTTCAGGCACGAAACATAATGATACATGAGGATAAACCCTGGTTTATCGATTACCAGGGTGGCAGGCGCGGGCCGCTGCAATACGACCTGGCATCGCTGCTTTTCCAGGTGAAAGCCTCGTTGCCCTATTCCTTCAGGGAAGAAATGCTGCATTGGTACCTGTTCAATCTGAAAAAATATATCCAGATAGATGAAGCAAAGTTTATTGACGATTACTACGGTTTTGTACTGATTCGCCTGCTGCAGGTTATGGGCGCTTACGGGTTCAGGGGTTATTTCGAGCGCAGGGCACACTTCCTGCAAAGCATACCCTTTGCAGTCGAGAACCTGCGATGGCTGCTCGAAAATGTGCGGTTTAAAATTGAAATGCCCGAACTGATGAAGGCTCTACAGGAAATTGCCAAAACAGATATCCTGTTGCCCGAAGTCAGCGAGGCCGGCACCCTGAATGTAAGTGTAAACAGTTTTTCGTTTAAAAATGGCCCGCCACCCGATTATTCGGGCAACGGCGGAGGTTTTGTGTTCGATTGCCGGGCCTTGCCCAATCCCGGGCGTTACGATCATTATAAAAAATTTACCGGTATTGATGAGCCTGTGATTCAGTACCTGGATCGTGAACCGGCTGTGGCTAAATTTTTACAGAATGTGTATAAAATTGTCGATCAGAGCGTGATCGAATACAGGCGAAGGGGCTTTAGCAACCTGCAGGTAAATTTTGGATGCACCGGGGGGCAGCATCGCTCGGTGTTTTGTGCTGCCAGGCTTGCAGCCTATCTCGAGGAAAAATATTCAATAAAAGTCATCCTCCATCACCAGGAGATGAAAACTTTCAGGTTCAGGCAATAAACCATGTAATAAATTGAACTTCAGCTCCGGCTGCATGTTGTAACAGTGAAAAAGATATTTAAAATATTAGCTGTATGTCGAAAACAATGTGCAAAACCAAGGATGCTGAAAAACGTGCTAAAAAACAGGCTGATCCTAAATTTGAATGTGCTAAGTGCGGTAAAAAAGTAAATAAAGAGAAATACGTTTGTAAACCCGAAAAATTATAAAATATCTTGGAGTCATTTGATATAGATCATTATAAAGCTGAAACAGAAATAATCCTCCAAACCGTTGCCCAGGTGAAGAAGGATTTTACCATGTTTGGAATGGATGTGGAATTTACAGGTGATACTCAAATGGCTTACGAAGAAATGTTCGTGCAGCTTACGGCATACGTAGCACACATGCTCGAAATCGATCCGCACCGGCTTTCATCCCTGCTTTACCAGGTCGACCTGGGAGAGAATAAAATTATGGAGTCCAGCACATTGCATCCCGAATGGTCGTTGCCTGAAGTGATTACCGAACTTATTATACACCGCGAACTTAAGAAGGTGCTGATCCGGAATTACTACAAAAACAATCCTGACAAGTTATGAAGGCGATGATTTTTGCCGCCGGTTTAGGAACCAGGCTTAAGCCCTTCACCGAAACCATGCCCAAAGCATTGGTACCTGTAGGGGGCGTTCCGATGCTCGAACTGTTGTTAAACCATCTGAAACATAACGGATTCAGCCGGATAATAATCAACGTGCATCATTTTGCAGGCCAGGTAGTTGATTTCCTGGAACAGAATCATAATTTCGGTCTCGATATTGCCATTTCGCATGAAGAGGACCTGTTGCTCAGATCGGAAGAGCACACGTCTGAACTCCAGTCACTTAGGCATCTCG
>CALCJE010000067.1 GCA_937965665.1 uncultured Bacteroidales bacterium | reverse complement strand
AAACAACGGCTCAACGCGCTTATGGATACCGAAATGGTGGATGAAGAGCAGAAAAAACATTTTACCAGCATCCTGAAAATGCAGGATTTCAGCATAGGCACACCACCGGTTTCGCAATACCTGATTAATTTCCTGAACCAGATATTGCTGGGCGAAAATGTAAATGAGCTCCGTAAGTTCCGCGACCTGATAGGTATTACCGGGTATATTGAAATCGCTCAATGGAATTACCTGCTCGATGTGCTCGACCAGATGGTTAGCCAGAGCACGCATTATACCACGAAAGCCGAAGTCGACAGTTTCCTGAACCGTTGCGATTCAGGAGTAAACTTTAAAGGGCTTAATGGTTTTATCCGCACCCTGGTAAGTGGCACAGCCGATACGGCTATCGACCTGCTGGCGGGGCATGTTTTTAATCCCGCAGTGGTTAAAGTGATAGATTTTACTACTCCCGACCAGGTGTATGAGGCCATAAGCAGCGATACCACCAGCGTATTTGCCGTGAAAATCAGGAATATGCGCCAAAACCCGTTTAATGAGTATAAATGGTTCCCGCTGTTATCGCGCATTGTGTTTATCGACGACTCGCCCGAATCGAGAGCTACCAATACCTGCCTGGTATTTGCTTTCCATATCGATATCATCACCACCCTCAATAAAGCCCATACCAAGAAACTGGGCGCCCCGGCCAATACGCAGATGAACCTTCGGCTGGTGCTGGATAAAGTAAACCCGGCAAACCTGATGCTTTTCAGGCAGTCGGCTGAGCGCAAAATACTTGATTACGAAGAAGAACTGCAGCAACTGAAAAGTGAACAGCTGGCCGACAGCAACAACCCCGACCAGGACCTGATCCTTTATAAATTTGATGAGTTTGCAAGGCAAATACTGCGCGATAAATATACGCTCAGTAAACTGGTAGGCTACCTCACCCTGATTGAATACATCCGCGATCCCCAGAAACACCGCAAAATAAACGAAGCGCTGATCCTGGAGTTCGAAACCCGCATGAAGCAATACTTTTATGGCGATAATCCCCAGTTGCACATTGCTACCATCCTGGAGGGAGGCGGCCGTACCCAGATTAAACTATACGGCGATTTCCTGCTGCAGCGGAAAATCAAATCCATTAAAAAAGAAACCGCCCAGCGCTGCAAGGTAATCCTCGATATTATTCCCGACACCTACCAGCGAACCCTCAACAACCATTTTCATAAAAACTTCGGTATAAATCTCTTTCTCGAAAAATACAAGGAGTACCTCACCAAAGTTGAAAATGAAGCCAATAACCGCGGCCGTTTCCGCAATTTCCTGATCGACCTGGGCATAGTTTCGAAATATGATGCACTGAATGCCGAAGAACAGGAAATTGTACGCGAATTTATAGGTGCCCTGGGCAACCTCGATAAAACCTCGGTTTCGGACGATGTGCAGATGATTATCCGCGACCTGTTGTTTTCGCACTACCCGCTGCGCCCGTTTGTATTCCTCAACCGTACCGCTTCGTGGGAATATACCGACCTGCTACCTGCCGATCGTTTCGATATAAACCCGTTCGATATTGAAGTGGAACTGGATGAGGAAGGACGGATTGATTACGAGCGGTTCCTGAACAAATTGCAGCGGATTAAAAATTCGTTCCAGCTTTTCGACGAAACCGGGAACCTCTGGGACCGGTTCTGCACCAATTCAACCATCATTATTAACGATCCGAGTAACCCCAGCGGATACAGCGATTTTAATGATGTGGCCCTGCTCAAACTGTTGAAATTCCTGAGCCACAGCCAGATTACACTCTTCCTCGACGAAGCCTACAACGACTCGGTTAAAATTGACGATCCCGAAGAACCCAAATGGTGCACCATCAGCCGTTACATTATGAACAATATTTCGGCAATGGGCAAAATTTCGATGGTTTCGAGCGTGAGCACCACCAAAAACCTGGGGGCCACCGGAAACAGGTTAGGTTCGCTTGTAGCTTCGCCCGGGCGCAGGGATGTGATTGAATTTGCCAAAAGTGTAAATACTCCTTTAAAAGGCAATACCAATTCACTTTTTATACTTGTAAATGTGCTCGAAATGGCGCAGCTGGGCAAAAAGGTGAAAGATATGATGGAGAAAAACCTGGCTAAAGATGCCTCGAGGGCAAAAATTAAAGAACAGCTCCATAATTTTATCAAGGAAGAAATTGCTAAAAATACCCATGTAACCCTTGCCAATGCCGGCGATGAGGTTAAACGCGCTTCTCTTTTCGAAGGCAGCCCGTTGCATATTTTCCTGCTCGACGAACTGGTGAGCCTCGACAAACTGGATGTACTCGAACTACCCGATGACTTTAAATACAAGGGTGAAGCTTTTTTCAGCTACTACAAAAATCATATCGTCCGCGAACTGAACAGGTTCAGGGTGAATCGTATTTTCCGCGCCGAGTCGCTTTCGCGTCTTGAAAAGGCAAAAGCGGTGGCTTACAGGGTGCTCGACGAGGAACAGGCAACCGATTGGTGCAATGTGCTGGAGAGCGACGGATCGTACCTGTTCAACCTGGTACTGAACGACTTTTTCTCGCACCACGACATCGAGAAATTTACCAAGCGCATGGCCGAAACCCGCGGTGTGGCCATTATTCCTTACCGCAGCGGATTTCTGCGCTTTTCGCTGGGCGATTACCTCGATGGTACCGAAGCCGGCTACAAGGCATTAAATACAGAGCTCGAATGTGCAATCAGGCTGTTCGTTAAATATTGGAAACAGTTCTATGCGATTAAATCGAACCCCGAAAACAAAGGGCTGCGCACCGACGACATCCTCGACCAGATTTTTACTGAGAAAACCGACGAGCTTTTTGTTTCGAAAATTGCCGAAGACTTTGCCCTGGTAAAAGGCCTGGTAAAAAAACAGATCGAAAATCTGAAAATCAGCGATATCAAGAGCATTTACCTGCCTTTCCCCAAAGCCTGCGGGCTGAGCATCAGCTCCATCGGCAGCAGCGAAAATGCTGTTTTCGAGTTTTATGAAAATATCGGTCAGTGCAGTAACCTGCTCGAGTTTATTAGCAGCAAAGCATTCTCCAAAGTATATGAAAACCTGTTGCCGCAACTTTACAAAAAAATTCCTGCCATCCGCAGTTTCGATATCAACGAAGTAATAGCCAGGTATGGGAAACCAACACTGCTCAAATATGTAAAGAGTAAAATTGAGTTTCAGCCCGATTCGCACCTGCTCGACGATCCCGAAGAACTACTGATCATGAAGGAAATACTGCTTGAACTGGAGCGTATCCTTTTCAGCGATGCAAAAGTGAAACTACTGGCGCTGGATGCAAGTAGTACCGACCCGGCCGGCGACCTGGCCCGGCTCGAAGGCTATAACCGCATCATGCGTAAATATATCGAGGAAATACTCATCCATTTCAACCTGCCATTTGCACAGCAGCGGCAGGAACCATCAGTGGAGGAGGTTTTTATTTCGGCAGTCGAAAAATTCGAAGAAATCACCGGTAAATCGGCCTCAGAAATCGACCTGGGTGTGCGCATCAGTAACCTGGTATCAGCCACCAGCAATTCGACCGATTTCCGTAATCATCCGTATGCTCATATCCTTACCGGCATGCTTGCCGAAGTAGCATTCAGCAAAATATCAAATAAGGGCAAACTTGCCAACGACCTGCTTCATCTCTGGCTGGTGTATAGGTTCAGGTATTTCTCGAAACAGGTTGTTGATAAGGTTGAACCAATCATCGAACGCCTGGCCGGGCACAATGAACCCGATACCAAAGTGTTTGCTGAGAAACTTTTTAAGAATGCGATAGAACAACTGTTCGAAGAGAAGTTTGAACTGCGCAAACACAAAGTAGTTAAATCAGAGCTTAATTCGCTGGTGCGCGATATCGCGTTATTCCTCACCGGTATGCTGAACCGGGCCAAGGGCACTGATTTTTACAGTTATTACAATCATTACATCATCAAATTTACGCTGGCAGGTTTCAACCGGCAGAATTCGGCTATTAACGAAATGGTACAGCATGGCTATACGTTGTACCACGATTTCGAAATGAAAAACAAGGTGCTCGAGAAATACCAGGGCGGGAAACTGGCGTGGATAAACCAGCTGATGAGCCGTTGTGGGGTAATAGCTGCGGAACAACCGGTACAAACTCATACCCGGATGAAAACCGATGCCAAAAAGCGCGAATATCCTTTCCATAAAATTGACCGCACCGAAACAAACCATCATGCCGAACTTGCTGGTACAGAAATATCGCCCAGGGAGTTTATCAAAAACATGGCAACCCGTCCGTCGAGCCATTTCTTTGCGCAACGCCTTGCCAAGTTCGTGCAGCACATTAACGGCGACGATTACCGCTGCCGCATTGTAAAACGCGGGCTGGTGAAGGAACTTTATATTTTCCAGAAATCGTATCTCAAATACCTGGCCGATAATTTCAGGCTCATTGCACCCGAATCGCTTTCGCTGGATGAAGTTCAGAATTTTGTTCCGGATATTATCCTGTTTTACGGGGCTCCCGAAAAGGTTATTTCGTACCCGCAGATAGGCTATTTCGATATGCCCGGGCCCGACGGCAACATTAAAACATTTGTAACACCCCTCAAAAAGAAAGTCGACTATTACGGCGATATTAAGAAACCGCGCCTCACCATGCTTAACGAAAAAGTGAAGGAAATGGGTGGCGTTCCGGTGCATGGTTCGCTGTTTGCGGTTGAAGAAGACGACGGGACTATTTTCGTGGTGCAGGTGAGTGGCGACAGCGGCGTTGGTAAGTCGGAAATGCTTGCAGCCATGATGCTGAAATGGCTCAAAAAGGATTTACCTGGCATACGCTCCATTAAACTGATTGCCGGCGATATGCTTCATCTTTTCCCTGACAAGGCCGGAAATCTTTATGGCATCGGTACCGAAGTTGGCGATTTCAGCAGGGTTACCGATTTCGATCCCGATTATATCCGGCAGTACAGGTCGCTTTTCGAAAGCAGCGCCGACAGCAATGTGGAAGATCTGAATTCGCGGTCAACCATCAGCGGCTTCTGCGATATCAGTATGCCGTTTAAAATTGATATCTGGCTTACCGCCTGGAATTTTGCCCGCGAAGAAGCCGGGGTATCACATTATTTTAACCATGAAAACTTCCTGTTGTACCGCGAATCGCACGGCGAACGCATGGAAAAAGCTACCAGCGGCGACCTGCCCAGTTTCCAGCGCACCTTCCTGCGGTATACCGCCGATAAAAATATAGTCGAAATACTCGACCGGCATGGGAACTACCTCGACACTGTTTTAGACTGGGAATACGATGAAGAAATCAAAAACTTCTATCTCTGTTCATCTTATAAACTGATGGATAAAATTGATGTTGAGGAAGTTGTGAATAAAGTATTTGTCGGAAAAAAGATCAAAGAAGGGGATAAGAAATTCCGGATAGAGCAGGTTAAATTTGATGTGATCAAAAACCGGTTCAGGTATACGGCTGTTTCGCTGGATGCCGATAGCGAACAGATTGAAAGAGCACTTGACCGTAAGTTATTCCATTCGCTGTTTAATGCGCTTGCTTCTACACCGGGTGGCAACCCGTTTATAGCCGAAGAAGGCGAAGAAAAAAGCCGTCAGTACCTGGTTGAGCTGCTCCGTGGCGGATCTGATGGCAAAGGAATGGGTCGCCATATTCAAACTGGTTTGTTGAGCACCGACTTAGGTAAAAAAGGCAAGGAAATAGTCGGCCCTCAAAAGGCTGCCGAAGACCTGAAGCGCTTTATCCGCGAAGTAAGAATACAGCGCCCCGAGATTAATCTTCATAAGCAACTGGTAAAGGAACTCATAATCGAGAAATATGGTCCGTTGTTTAAACACCATAAGCACAGCCTCGAAGTATGGAGATACAATTATTATCTCTTCCAGCTGGAGCAGATGCGGAAAGCCCGATTTGTGCGCCTCGATGATCCGAAATCGGAAGTGAAAGTGAACCTGAAAGGCTATGAGCCGCTGAGTGCAAACCACGAATTCAGCCCGTTGCTGGTAACGCCAAATACCAATATTGAAATTAACGGTTACAGCGAAACTTTCGACCAGCTGATGCAGATACCCCACACCCTCGATTTTGCCGAAGAACTTTACCAGATGTGTAAAGATTTTTACGTGGCCAAAGGATACAGCGAGGATACCATTATCAACAACATAGTGGTGCAGTTGCTGCTTGCATATGGGTATATTGACGTTGAGGATTTATCGCGTGGTAAAATAACCGAAAAGGCCAACCGCGAAACTATTGCTGCTGCCCGCCATGCTGCTACACGCAGGTATCGTGAAGTTATTGCTGCCACATCCAAAAGCACTGGTGGTGAGGCTAAAAAAGGCAAAGCAAAATAAGTAAAGTCGTCATTTTTAATACAAAACCTCGCCAGGAAGTCCACCAGGCGAGGTTTTTTCATGCTGCAGATAAATCAGTAGCGAACACAAAAAAACTGCCGGAATTGAGTTCCCGGCAGTTCATTGTTTCATTGCAGTATCGAAAAGAATTATGCATTAACAGAACCTGTCCGTTTACTCTTCGTTTACTGATTTTATTACTGCATCAAGCATTTCGTCAGTCAATTTGCCTTCCGACATCAGTACAAATTTATACACCGGCATATCCTGGATATACAACATCATCGAGTTTAATGCTTTCCGGGTTTCTTCATCCACAGGCGCATTGGCGTCAGCTTTCATGGAGTTATACAACTGGTTGATTATCTGATCATAAAAAGCTTTTCCTTTGGGGTTTTTTGAAAATTCGACAAGCAGCGAATTGCGATCTAATTTGGGATAATGAACCTGGGTGGCCGTAACCCCGACTGTCTTTACAAGGGGCAGGTTAACGGATGATCCGCCAACCAGTATGTCGAAATTGCCCGAATTGATTACCCAGTCGTGTACAGCGGCATCATAATATGCAAAATCGCGGAAGCCCAGTTCGAATTTTACGATTTTTTCTTCGCCGGGTTTCAGGGCTATTTTTGCAAAATGCTTGAGTTCCTTCACAGGGCGAAGCACTTCCGTTCCATGATCGTGAACATAAAGCTGTACAATTTCCTTACCTTCGACTTTCCCGGTATTTTTAACGCTTACCTCAACAGTTAGGATTTGGTTATCATTTATTGAAGCCGCACTGGTTTTCATGTTGGTGTAAGCAAACGTGGTATAGCTTAGTCCATAGCCAAACGGGAACAGGGGCGTAACTTTTTTCTTGTCGTAATACCTGTATCCTATAAACAGGCCTTCACCGTAAATGGTTTCGTGGTTTTGTCCCGGGAAGTTCAGAAAGGAAGGGCTGTCTTCAAGCCGCAGTGGGAAAGTTTCGGATAACTTACCCGATGGATTCACTTTACCTGTAAGCACATCGGCAATGGCGCCACCCCCTGCCTGTCCGCCCAGGTAACATTCGAGTATGGCTGCAGGTTTTGCCACCCAGGGCATACTTACGGCGGAACCATTTTGCAGTACTACAATTGTGTTTGGATTAGCCTTTGCAACAGCTTCAATAAGTTTATTGTGGCTTGCCGGCATTGAAATATCTTTGCGATCAGCACCTTCCATTTCGTAACTGTCGGGTAACCCGGCAAATAATATCACGACGTTTGATTGCTTTGCCAGTTGAACGGCTTCGGCAACCCGTTTTTCGCTTACAGACCCATCGTTGGTATACCCTTCAGCATAAGTAAATGTTACGCCGGGCTGCTTTAACTTATTCAGTTCATCCCATGCGTTCGAAAGCTCCGTGGTTTTAACCTGCGAACTGCCTGCTCCCTGGTACCGGGGTGTTTTTGCGAAACTGCCTATAACGGCTATTTTTGCGGGTTTCTTCAGGTTTAACGGAAGTATGTGGAGATCATTTTTAAGCAGAACCATGCATTCGCTGCTTACTTCCCTTGCCAATTGGTGATGTTGCTGTTTATCGAAAGAAGCATTGGGCTTTTTCAGGTCGGCAGCCTTCAGGATAACAGCCAGCAGTTCGGTAACAACTTCATCTAAGTCCGACTCCTTCAACTGTTTTGATTTAACGGCTTCAACTATTTTTTTATCATTGTAGCCATTGCTGGATGGCATTTCGAGATTTAGTCCTGCTTTAATACCAGCAACGCGATCGGAAACGGCTCCCCAGTCGGAAACCACAAAGCCTTTAAACCCCCAGCGGTCGCGCAACCTGTCGGTGAGAAGGTATTCATTTTGCGAAGCATACACTCCATTTAGTTTATTGTACGAACACATTACCGTCCAGGGTTGAGCTTGCTTTACAGCAATTTCAAATGCCGACAGGTATATTTCGTTGAGCGTGCGTTCGTCAATAACCGAATTTGCGATCATCCTTTCGAACTCCTGGTTGTTGGCAGCAAAATGTTTCAGCGAAGTGCCCACACCCTGGCTTTGCACACCTTCAATAAAGGCTGCTGCCATATTGCCGGCCAACACCGGGTCTTCCGAAAAATATTCGAAGTTTCGGCCGCATAATGGTGATCGCTTCATATTTACTCCCGGACCTAAGATAATTTGTACATCGTTGGCCTGGCATTCCTGGCCCAGTGCAACACCAACTTTGTGCAGCAAATCAACATCCCATGATGATGCAAGCGCTGATGCCGTAGGGAAACAGGTAGCCTGAACAGTCTTCGAAAAATCGTTACCTTCAGATTTTCGCAGGCCATGGGGGCCATCGGTCATATAAATGGAAGGGATATTTAACCTATCGATGGGTTTTGTCATCCACGATGTAAGACCCGAACAAAGAGAAGCTTTTTCTTCGATGGTCATTTTCAGAACCAGGTCCGCTGCTTTCTGATGGTAATCAATAGTTTGCGCCATGATATTCAACTGGAGAAGGATTAAAGCTAATGTGGCAAGACTTTTATTCATAACCGGTTTATTAAGGTTCAAAAAAATGTATCTTTCCCAACGGGAAATGAAACTGGTAATCAAATATTGAGCTGAAAACCAATTCACTTGCAAAAATAGGGAAATATCTGTGAGCTTCACTTTCTACAGGACCGTAAAGATCAATTTGTAAAATGAAATATTTTGTTTAACTTTGATTACAATCAAATCGAAACAAATAAAAAGCGATCAATAATTTCAAAAAAGTTTAGCCGGAGATGGGTAATGGGCGTTAAATGAACATTTTAGCGTGCTATTTCGTTTTCTATACTGTGGGTAGTTTTCGGCAAATATTTAAAAGCTTACATGTAAACTACCGGACAAATTTTCATTTGCCACACGAAAGTCACGACAAATGAACGGTTGCTCATTTGAAGATTATAAATAACACATCAATGAAAAAGGGAATAGCTTTTCTTCTGCTGATAATTTTATCCTTTAACTCAAAAGGACAAACCAATCTGATTCGGGAGGGAATTGTTATAAATAGTACAGAAACCGGAACCTGGTTGGGCGATAACATACCCAGGTCTGTTCCAACCCTTTTAACCTATAAAAACAATAGTATTACCTCCGTAAATTCTGTTGGTTACCTATTATGTGCAGGCGACGAAACCCCCTCGGCAACAAACAATAACCTTGATAATGCTTTTATTTCGGGCAACAGGTTCGAATGGAAGGGTACGAACTCAGAGACAATAATTACACATGGCTTATTTACCGGTTACAATATAAATACGAATGTTAAATTCAATTATCTTTCAGGTGTACCTTATGGGATTATATTTAAATCGGGGACTGATGCGGGTGAGAGTATGACCTTTACTTCGGGCGGTTGTGCATACAATATTTGCAGGAACGGAAAATTTGGTGTTCGTATGAAAGGTATTAACGGGGTAAAAATTTATAATAATACCTTTTATAATGATGATGAAAACGGCTGGTATTTTGTTTACATAAGTGCGAATGCCGACCGTGCCAAAAAATCATTTTCTACAGGTACTAAGATATTTAACAACATCTTTTATTCTACAAGCCGGTTTCCGATGATATTGGTTGAGCCTGGGTGTGAAACAGGTTTTGAATGCGACTATAATATATATTGGTGTACAACCGGCGAACCCGTTTTCAGTATAAAAGGATTAACAAGAACTTGGGCTGAATGGCAGTCGATGGGATACGATACCCATTCTGTTATCATTGATCCTGGTTTTATCAGTAAAACCGAACTGGTTCCGAGGAACAGGCTTAACTATGGTAAGGACCTTGGCCAGGAATGGAAGTCTGGCTTATCGACAATTACTGCCTGGGTACCCGGGGTATCGCCTGCAACAACCAACCAGAACGGAACCTGGCAAGTGGGTGCACGGGTATATGCTCCAGGCACCATTCCTGTAAATACCATCAAAATAAATGGTGGAACTTCCATAAATATTGATAAAGGAACGCTTCAGCTAACAGCTTCAGTTCTGCCCACATATGCAACTGCTCAGTCAGTTATCTGGTCCGTTGTTGACGGTACCGGGCAGGCAACCATTAACCAGTCGGGACTTGTAACAGCTCAGAAAAATGGTTTTGTTACCGTGCAGGCAACTGCAAACGATGGATCAGGCATACAAAGTTCAGTACAGATCACCATTTCAAACCAAACATCACTGGGAAAGAATGAGGATAAGCCCCAAAGTGAAACCCCGGTATCTTTTGCTGTTTCGGCACATGAATTAAAATTGCGATTAAACGATAGTAGCTTTGTTGCCTGTAGGGTAAGTTTATATAGTTTGCAGGGTGTTTTAATTGCTCAGAAAACACTTTCCAGTGAGGGCACAACTTTTAATATTTCAAAAGTACCGCCCGGAATATATTCGGTGTTGTTATCGAAAGACGCTAACACAAAAGCAATAAAGATTTTAAAACCATAATTAAAATCTTTACCCTGGCCTGCCAAAAGCCGGGTATTGCTATTCGGCATACACATCGACTAATAATTGTTTACTTGATTACGTAATCTGGCAACCAGCAAATAGCCTATGAGAAATGTATTACTTACCCTTTTGCTGATAGTGATGTATTCCCTTTTTTTAAGAGGGCAAACATTCCTTTTAATGGAAGGGACTGTGATTAACAGCTCTGAAACTGGCACATGGCTTGGGGATAAAATCCCGCATACAGAACAAACCCGCTTGGTTTACCGGAATAACAGCATTACTTCCGTTAATACCGTCGGATATTTATTATGTGCTGGTGATGAAACCCCCACAAGCACAAATAATAACCTGGATAGTGCCGTAATAACCGGAAACAGGTTTCAATGGAAAGGGGCTGATTCACCGGCTGTTATTACACACGGTTTATTTACCGGCTACAATGTGAATACAGTCGTTAAATATAATTACCTTACCGGGGTTCCTTATGGCATTATTTTCAAATCGGGCACTGATGAAGGCAAAAGTATGACGTTTTCGTCAGGAGGTTGTGCCTATAATATTTGCCGGAACGGTAAGTTTTGTGCCAGGATGAAAGGTATAAACGGGGTTAAGATTTACAACAATACTTTTTATAACGATAATAACAGCGGATGGTATTTGGTTTATGTTAGTGCTAACGACGACAGGGCCAACAGGTGCCTGTCAACCGGGACTAAAATTTTCAATAATATATTTTATTCTACCACCCAGATTCCGATGATTAAGGTTGATCCTGGTTGCAATTCAGGATTTGAATGTGATTACAATTTGTACTGGTGCAAAGCCGGACTACCTGTTTTTATGATAGATGGCGTGGTTAAAACATGGGATGAATGGAGATCGCTGGGATATGATACCCATTCGGTGATAGCTGATCCTGGTTTCACCGATACCTCAGATCTGGTGCCTGCAACCCGGCTCGACTATGGAAAAAACCTGGGTGAGGAATGGCAGGCAGGTTTATCTGTTTATGCCAGCTGGACGCCAGGAATATCGCCGGAAACGACCAGTCAAAATGGAACCTGGCAGGTGGGTGCAAGGATTTATGCAGATTTAAAAGTCGGTGAAATAATTATCTCAGGGGAATCAAATACCATTTCAACCGATAAAGGTACGCTTCAGCTCAGTGCAACCGTGCTGCCCGAGACAGCCACAAATAAGACCGTTACGTGGTCGATAACCAACGGCAGCGGCGAGGCAAGCATCAGCCAGGATGGATTGGTTACCGCGATTGACAATGGCACTGTAACTGCAATTGCAACTGCAACCGATGGCTCGGGTGTAGCCGGGTATTTCGAAATAACCATTACAAACCAGCTAACTCCGGTAAGTTCAAT
>CALCJE010000066.1 GCA_937965665.1 uncultured Bacteroidales bacterium | reverse complement strand
TTGGCGTAAACGGCGGTGCAACCCACGGCACAGTAACCCTGAACGCTGATGGAACTTATACTTACACTCCATCAGCCAACTACAACGGCACGGATGAATTTACCTACCAGGTATGCGATGCAAACAGCGACTGTGTACAGGCCACGGTAACCATCACCATCAGCGGAGTGAACGATACCCCTGTAGCCGTAAACGATGCAAATACCACCACCGAGGACACCCCGGTTACCGGCGATGTAAGCACCAACGATACCCCGAGTGGCGACGGCGGCAATCTCTGGACGCTGGTTGGCGTAAACGGCGGTGCAACCCACGGCACAGTAACCCTGAACGCTGATGGAACCTATACCTATACTCCTGCATCAGGATACTCAGGTTCTGATATGTTTATGTATCAACTGTGTGATAAGGACGGAGATTGTTCCATTGCCCAGGTTACCATAACTATCACTACTGATGTGATAAACCAGCCCCCTGTAGCCAATAACGATTATGATACTGCCAGCTACCAGTCAGCGATTACCATCCAGGTACTTGCCAATGATCATGATCCTGAGAATGGATCCCTGCTGGTATCGCTTTGTGCTGATCCACGGAATGGAACCGCAGTTGTTAACGCCAATGGCACCATCACTTATACCCCAAACACGCAGTTCTCGGGCAGCGACAGCCTGTGCTACACTATTTGCGATAATGGAAGCCCGGTAAAATGTGATGAAGCGAAAGTTTATATCCAGGTTAAACCTGCTCCTTCGGAAGACAACCTGGTTATTTCACGCACACTCTCGCCTAAAAATAAAGATGGGATCAACGATGTGTGGATTATAAAGGGAATCGAAGATTTTTCTGATAATAAAGTGAAAATCTTCAACCGCTGGGGCGACATCATTTACGAGGCAAATCATTATAATAATACGGATGTCAGCTGGGATGGCACTTACAAGAACAACGAATACCTGCCCGACGGAACCTATTATTATATACTCGAAATAAAAGGACATAAAACGGCTCAGGGCTGGATTTATATTACCAGTTCGAAATAATTAAAGGGATTAAGAAAATAAGTTGAAAACGCCGGTGTTGCATTTCAAAACTGCCAGTTATTCGGACAGTGAAATTCAAAACGGATTATTTAAACCAGGAATTATGAAAAAGTTATTTATTGTAATATTCCTCATTGCCGGCGCAGTAGCGCATGCACAGCAAAATGCGATGTTCAGCCAGTATATGTTCAACAAACTGGTGATAAACCCGGCATATGCAGGCAGCAGGGAGGTATTAACGTTCGACCTGCTGAACCGGTACCAGTGGGTTGGCATAGAGGGCGCCCCACGTACACTCACTTTCAGCGGACATGCCCCGTTGAAAAACGCGAATATGGGGCTTGGATTTTATGCTTACTCTGATGTTTTGGGTCCATCCAGTGACCAGGGATTTATGGGCACTTATGCCTACCGGATCAAAATGAACTATGGTACCCTTGCCTTTGGACTTCATGCCGGGTTCAGTCATATTGATATCGACTGGAATAAACTCGATATGGATGATCCGGCTGTTACCCTCCAGGGACAGGGTAAAACCAAATTTACCCCCGATGCCAGTCTGGGTGTATTTTATTCAACCAACCGGTTTTATGGCGGGGTTTCCTCTACCCAGCTTCTGCAAAATGAATATGGGATGACGGTAAACAATGGTTCATCAACATACTCGAAACTCATGCGCCATTTCTTTGTCATGGGGGGCTATGCTCATCCAATTAATGAATCCGTAATCTTCAGGCCTTCGTTTTTATTAAAATTTGTCGACAACGCCCCAATGCAATTCGAACTGGATGCAAATTTCCTTTTCAAAAACACCATCTGGCTCGGTGCAGCCTACAGATCGAAGGAGGCGCTTGTGTTGCTTACCGAGTTAAATATAGGACACAACCTGCGAATCGGGTATTCGTACGACATCTGGTTCAACGATTTAATGACTTATAACAAAGGCTCACATGAAATACATATCGGTTTCGATATCAACCTGATGAAAGGCCGTATGCAGAACCCCCGATATTTCTAGTTAAAAAAACCAACTCATGTTACCAGGCTCCGGCAATTTTCAGTACCAAACGCGAATGCAGCAACACATCAAATACCCTGCAATGAAAACAATCCGTATCATACTTATTTCCTTCTGTATAGCAGCTTTCCTGCAACCTGCACATGCCCAGTTACGTACTGCCAATAAAATGTTCAGCTTGTATCGTTATTCCGACGCCATTCCTTTATACCTGAAGGTAGCAGCAAAGGAAAGTGATCCGGCGCTGCTGTCAGAAGCCTCAGCCAGGCTTGCTGATTGTTACCGCTTAACCAATGATGTTGACAAAGCGGCCGAATGGTATACTAAAGTTGTTCAATCGGTCAGTTCGGATCCGCTTAACTACCTATACCTGGGTCAGGCGCTGCAGGGTAAAGGAGAGTATGAAAAAGCCAGAGCTGCTTTTATGGAATATAGCCGGCTGGTTCCTGCCGACCCGCGCGGAATGGCATTTGCCAATGCCTGCAGTTTGCCCGGCCAATGGGATAGCATACCCGAAGCGTTTGAAATTAAAAACATGGTGTCCATTAATTCAAAATGGTCCGACTTTTCGCCCTTAAATTATAAGGATGGTATCATTTTTACTTCCGATCGCAAGGAAGACCTGCTCGAAAGCCCGGTTTATGGCTGGACAAATCATGATTACCACGACATGTATGTGGCAAAGAAAGAAAACCCTGATGACCCATTCGGGGCAGCGCTAAAACCAAATCCATTTTCAAAAAACATCAATAGATCATATCACGATGCGTCTGCAACCTTTTCGCAGGATTATTCAGTCATATATTTTACCCGTTCGTATAATGATAAGGCTGCTGAAAAAGATCACATAAAAACGCACCTGCTCAAAATATTCTCAGCCAATACCAAAGGCAATAACTGGACAAACGAAAAGCCTTTTTTCCTGAACAGCGAAAACTATTCTGTGGCACATCCCAGCCTGAGTTCCGATGGAAAAACGATTTATTTTTCGTCGGATATGCCAGGTGGATACGGTGCTTTTGATATTTGGTATTGTACCCTGGAAAACGACAAATGGAGCGCTCCGGTAAATGCGGGCAAACAAATCAATACATTCGGAAATGAGGCATTTCCATTTGTGATCAATGATTCAACCTTGTATTTTGCATCCAATGGATTACCGGGTTATGGCGGATTGGATGTGTTTGTTGCCACGAAAAAGGAAGGTGTGTGGCAAACGCCCGATAACCTGAAAAAACCGGTAAACACCTCGTATGATGATTTTAGTTTTGTAGTGGATGCGGGTAACAAACATGGGTATTTCAGCAGCAATCGCCCGGGAGGACTGGGAAGTGATGATATTTATGCCTTTAACCGGTTGCCGGTAGTGCCTGTTGCAAAGCCGGTAGTGCCTGTTGCAAAGCCGGTAGTGCCTGTTGCAAAGCCGGTAGTGGTTGCGCCGGCTCCGGAGCCTTATTTTATTTCGGGGTACGTAAAAGAAAAAAGCACAATGATGCCGGTTCAGGATGCCGGGGTATTTCTGCTCAACACCAGGACCGGACTGGTGAAAGTGCTGGGCACCGACAGCGAAGGATATTATAAATCGGTTGTTGAAAAGGGTGACAACTATATTGTAAAAGCAACCAAACTGAATTATTTTGCTGACTGCCTGGCCCTGAAAGCCTCATCGACAGACGCTGCAAAATCGGTAGCGGCACCCCGCGACTTGTTGCTTGACAAACTGGAAGTGAACAGGGTCATTAAATTAGAAAACATTTACTACGACCTGGATAAATCCTTTATTCGCCCTGATGCGGCTATTGAACTGGATAAGGTGGTAAAAATCATGAAAGAAACCACCATTTCTATTGAATTGGGCTCCCATACCGATTCGCGCGGATCAGATACTTACAACGAAGCGCTTTCGCAGCGCCGTGCCGATGCTGCGGTTAACTATATTATTCAGCATGGTATTTCAAAGGATCGGATTACTGCCAAAGGCTATGGCGAGCGGAAACTTGTGAATAAATGTGCCAATGGAGTAAACTGCACCTCCGAAGAACACCAGGCTAACCGGCGTACAGAGATACGGATAACCTCTGTTTCAAACGAAATGCCCCGGAATGCTGTGGATAAACCCGGATTTAAAGAGGGCGATGAAATTAACCTCAAGCAGCTGCCCGCCGATTTCTTTGATAACTGTAGGTAGCTGACATAAAATTTTATACCTGGCTGGGCTGCCGGTTGTACCAAAAAAAACACCTTTCGGATAATGAAAGGTGTTTTTTTGTTGAAGTTAAACGGTTGTTATTCTTCAAAAATATGCATATTGTCGAGGGCGTCCATCATTCCTTTTACGGATGCAGCTGATTCTTCGAGGAGCTTTTTCTCTCCTTTATCAAGTTTCAGTTCAATCACTTCCTCAACGCCATTCGACCCTAAACGAACCGGAACACCAAGAAAAACATCTTTCAGTCCGTACTCTCCGTTCAATTTGGTACACACCGGGAAAATGCGTTTCTGGTCGTCAACAATAGCTTCGACCATTTGTGCGGCAGCAGCGCCGGGAGCATACCAGGCCGATGTACCCATCAGGTTCACCAGCTCGCCGCCACCTTTGCGGGTACGGTCAACAATTTTATCAATTTCATCCTTGTTCAGTAATTCGGTAATCGGAATACCGCCAACCGAAGTATATCGTGGCAACGGAACCATGGTGTCGCCATGTCCGCCAAGCAACATGCTGTGTACATCTTTGGGCGAAATATTGAGCGCTTCTGCAATAAAGCTGCGGTAACGGCCGGTATCCAGAATACCTGCCATACCAAACACCTTGCGCTCATCTTTAAGTGCGGCTTTGTAAGCACAATAAGTCATTACATCGAGTGGGTTCGATACAATAATGATGATAGCCTCAGGCGAATATTTGATGACTTTTTCGGTTACATCCTTAACAATCAGGGCGTTGGTTTTAATTAAATCATCGCGGCTCATACCTGGTTTGCGCGGCAAGCCCGAAGTAATTACCACCACACCCGATCCTTTTGTTTTCAGGTAGTCGTTGGTAACACCGGTAACATGGGTATTAAAATTGTTGATGGATGATGTCTGCCAGATGTCGAGGGCTTTACCTTCGGCAATGCCTTCCTTAATATCAACCAGTACAACCTCGCGGGCCAGATCCTTATGAGCAACAACGTTGGCAACAGTAGCGCCTACATTTCCAGCTCCAATAACAGTTATTTTTTTCATTCGTTTATAATTTACTTAGTTTGTAAAAAGCTTCGAAGCCCACAAAAATAATGAACATTTGGGTTAGTTGGCGATTAGCAGCCATGAAAATATCGAAGTAATTTCGTTATGACTTCCTAAGTTATCGAAATACAATCCTTTATTGGTTTTCCTGCTGACAACGTATTTCGTTTTTTTGCGCATCAATCACAGCAATAGCTGTCATATTTACAATCTCATTTACACTCGATCCCATCTGTAACACATGAATTGATTTATCGAGTCCCATCAGTATGGGGCCTATGGCTTCGGCGCCGGCAAGTTCCTGTATCAGTTTATAGGCAATATTACCCGCGGTGAGATACGGGAAAATGAGGGTGTTGGCAGCAGCACCTACCAGTTTACTGAACGGGAAATGCTCGCTCAGCAAATCGTTGTTAATGGCAAAGTTGGCCTGCATATCTCCATCCACAACCAGGTTGGGGTACTCGCGATGCAAAATAGCAACCGCGTCGCGTACTTTTATGGGGATGTTTCCTTCAACCGAACCAAAATTTGAATAGGAAAGCATGGCGATACGGGGTTCAATATTGAATGCCCGAACTGCTTCGGCTGTCTGAAGTGCTATTTCAACCAGGGTTTCGGTGGTGGGGTTCATATTAACCGTTGTATCAGCAAAAAAGAAGGGGCCAAGCTTGGTAAGCAGGATGGACATGGCCGATATACGGTTGGTGTTTTTTGCTTTCCCGATAATACGCAACGCGGGCCTTATGGTTTCCGGGTAATTGGTAGTGAGGCCCGAAATCATGGCATCGGCGTATCCATTTTCGACCATGCTGGGCGCAAAGAAATTACGATGGCTCATAAAATCCATGGCCAGCTGAGCATTTACACCCCTGCGTTGCCGTTTCTGGTAGTACTGTTCGGCAAATAGCTGGCGCATTTCGAGTTGTTCCTTTTTGCTGGGATCAATAATCTCAACACCCGGTAACTCGAGGTCGTACCTGGTAATAAGCTCGTTGATAATGGTTTTGTTGCCCAGTAAAATTGGAATGGCAATGCCTTCGTCGAGCACAATTTCGGCAGCCTTCAGCACCTTATAGTTTTCTGCTTCGGCATATACCACGCGTTTCGGGTTGGACTGAGCGCGCGCTTTTATCTGTTTTATTAGTGGGTTGGCAAGCCCGAGGCGTTTGGTGAGTTCAGCTTCGTAAGCAGGCCAGTCGGTTACAGGCCTGCGGGCAACACCGGTTTCCATGGCAGCTTTTGCAACGGCGGTGGCAACAAACAGTATGAGCCGTGGGTCGTTTGGCTTGGGAATAATATATTCGCTGCCAAACTTCAGGTTGCCAGCATTGTATGCTATGTTTACCTCTTCGGGAACCGGCATTTTGGCCAGTTCGGCCAGGGCATAGGCGGCAGCCAGTTTCATTTCTTCATTGATGGCACGTGCCCTTACATCAAGCGCGCCCCTGAATACCTAGGGAAATCCAAGTACATTGTTCACCTGGTTGGGGAAATCGCTGCGACCGGTTCCCATAATTACATCCGGGCGTACTGTTTTGGCTTCGGTATATGATATTTCGGGTACCGGGTTGGCAAGTGCAAAAACTATGGGATTCGGAGCCATCTTCATCAGGTATTCGGGCTTCACTGCACCGGCCACCGAAAGCCCGAGGAACATATCAGCGCCATCCATGGCCTGCTCGAGCGTATCAATATCAAGATTGGTAACGAACTCCTTTTTATATTTATTCAGATCGGTGCGTTTATAGTTTATCACGCCTTTACTGTCGAGCATGATGATATTTTCCTTGCGTGCACCCAGTTTTATGTAAAGCCTGGTACACGAAATGGCTGCAGCCCCGGCACCGCTTACCACAATTCTCACGTCCTCAATTTTTTTACCATTAATCAGTAAGGCATTCAGCAGTCCCGCAGAGGTGATAATGGCCGTACCATGCTGATCGTCGTGCATAATGGGTATATCCAGTTCGGCTTTCAGGCGTTCCTCTATTTCAAAACATTCGGGTGCTTTGATATCTTCGAGGTTTATGCCCCCGAAAGTTGGCGAAATGGCTTTTACAACATCTACAAAACGGCTGATATCCTTTTCATTCACTTCAATATCAAACACATCGATATCAGCAAAAATTTTAAAAAGCAATCCTTTGCCTTCCATTACAGGTTTTCCGGCTTCCGGGCCTATATCGCCCAGGCCCAGAACAGCGGTTCCGTTCGAAATCACCGCTACCAGGTTTCCTTTGGCCGTGTATTTATAAACATCTTCTGGGTTGGCTTTAATTTCGAGACAAGGTTCAGCTACGCCCGGCGAATAGGCCAGCGAAAGGTCACGCTGAGTACTGTGGGGCTTGGTAGGTACTACTTCTATTTTCCCGGGACGCCCTTCGGCATGGTATGTCAGGGCATTTTTCTGGATGAGGGTTTTCATAGGATTTTATATGGTTTGGAGGTCAGGTTTTAATTTTGATTTTGATTGAAGATACCGGATTTTACCACTTTACATGTTGTTATCCTTAAAGCAGGTTAGCATACTTCATCAGTTGAGGGCCAGGATGCAACAGTTTTTTGATGTTTCCTGCTGGTAACCATTTGTTTGTCGAAATAGTTGCAGTCGTTTATTTCCTGTACAAATTAAAAGTAAAAGAAGAGTTTTTTTTTCTGCAATTCTCTCAAATATACAAATTTTCGGGCAATTTGAAACGCTTCTAAATTAAAAAGTTGAATTTCCGCAGCATATCAGAGGTTAAAGCATTAATTTAAAGCTGCTCCTGGCCTATAATCCTGAGTTGGTTTTATGAAAGCCGGTTTGTGACAGTGATTCTGCCCAGTAAAATAATTTTATATTCCTTCCCCGCTTGTATTTAAATTGCAGATAGTTAACCGTGTTGATACAAATTTCATTATTAACCTTAAATCGCTATTTTTGCAGCAACTATGCGATTTTATGTGTTGCTGAAATCACCTTTCGGCAATGCATTTTTTAAACCAAAACCGCTGTCGCAAAAATCAGGTCGAATTTGCAATGAATTCGTAATTAACTCATTAATTATATAATACGTTCGGAATGTACTCCTTTATCGAAGGCAAAATAGCTGAATTGAATCCTGCCACCGCAGTACTGGCATGCCAGGGCATTGGTTACTCCATCAGCATTTCACTCAATACCTACTCGCAAATTAATGGCAAGGAATCGTGCCGGTTATACACCCACCTGATTGTACGCGAAGATGCGCTCACGCTTTATGGCTTTGCCGATACCAGCGAAAGGCATGTTTTCCAGCAGCTTATTTCTGTTTCGGGTGTAGGCCCCAATACCGCAAGGCTCATTCTTTCGTCGCTCACTCCTGCCGAAGTGGCCGATGCCATTGCCCGCGAAAACGTGAAACTGCTGCAGTCCATCAAGGGAATTGGTGGCAAATCAGCGCTGCGCATCATCATCGACCTGAAAGACAAAATTATGAAGGACCTGCCGGAAGGCGAAAATTTAATATCGGCGCACAATACAGGCAAACATGAAGCGTTATCTGCATTAGTAATGCTTGGCTTTAACAGGCCGGTTGCCGAGAAAGCACTTGACCAGGTGATAAAAGCTAACGGAGGTGCTCTTCCGGTTGACCAGTTAATTAAACATGCGCTGAAAATTCTTTAAGGATATCGGCAGCATCATTTTTTATTTAATAGGATAAATCCAGAAGCCGACCCATGCAGGCCGGCACTAAATGACAAAGAATCAATCGGTTTGAAGCGCTATACCAAATACCTGTTCAGGCTCTCTTTCTTTACTTTGCTTGCTACCCTGTTCTGGGGTGTGAGCGATTCGCTTGGGGTATCAGCTGGCAAACAACAATCCGGTCACTTCCTGGCACTTCCTGACACAACTGCTAAAGATACTACGCTTCGTTTCCCGATTCCTGAAAGCCAGAACCCCTACGATATTAAACCTGCCGGGGGACTATACCTCAATGACCCTTCGAACATAAAGCAGGATGTTATTTACGATCCTGCCAGTAAAGAATATACCATTACCCGGAAAGTCGGGACTTTCGATTACCGCAACCCGGCCTCATTTACCTTCGACGAATACCGCAAGTGGGATACCCGCCAGGCACTCGACAACTACTGGCAGGAACGCGCCAACAGTGCATCAGCAGCCACCAGGCTAGGCATCATACCTCAGTTGCGGGTTGGCGGCGAATTTTTCGATCGCGTTTTTGGCGGTAATACCATCGATATCAGGCCACAGGGAAGTACTGAGCTTACCTTCGGCGTTCTGTCGAACCGCCGCGATGACCCGTTCATCAGCCAAAGCCTGCGGCGTACCACCAATTTCGATTTCGGGATGAAAATCCAGATGAGTGTGCAGGCTAAAATCGGGGATAAAATTGAATTCAACACAAATTACAATACCGAGGCAACTTTCGATTTCGAGAATAAGCTGAAACTTAAATACGAAGGCAAGGAAGACGAAATTATAAAACTGATCGAAGCCGGTAACATCAGCATGCCTATCAACAGTTCGCTGATCACCGGAAGCCAGAGTTTGTTCGGTTTAAAAACACAACTGCAGTTTGGTAAAGCAACCGTTACCGGGGTTTTCTCGCAACAGCAGAGCCAGGTTCAGAATATTACAGTTCAGGGCGGAGCTCAAACCCAGAAATTTTCGACCCGGGCGCTGGATTATGAAGAAAACAGGCACTTTTTTATAGGCCAGTATTTTCGCGGGCAGTACGAAGGTGCAGTAGCCACCCTGCCGGTTATTACTTCCAATATCAATATTACAAAAATTGAAGTTTGGGTAACAAACATTGGCGCTGCAATTACCGAAAACCGCAATCTGGTCGCTTTTCAGGATGTAGGCGAAACCAGGCCTTACAACCCTACAGTAAAACCGCTGTCGCAGCAACCTAACCCGGATAACGGGGCCAACGACCTGCTCACCCAGCTCGATACTGTGCAGGCACGAAATATAAACGTGGCTTCGGATTACCTCATCACGCAAAAAGGTTATGTACCCGGTGTCGATTTCGAAAAAATTGAAAGTGCTCGCAAGCTTGCCAGCACCGAGTACATGTACAACAGCCGGCTTGGCTTCATATCTCTCAATACTACCTTAAATCCAGATCAAACCCTGGCCGTTGCTTATCAGTATACCATTATCGGCGATCCATCCAATAAAACATACCAGGTGGGTGAATTCTCCGACCAGGGCGTACCAACCAAGAGCTGCCTTTTTGTTAAACTGCTGAAAAGTACAGCCGTCAACACCCGAATCCCCCTCTGGAACCTGATGATGAAAAACGTTTACAACCTGGGGGCATACAATGTAAATAAAGAAGATTTTTTCCTCAATATCCTTTACACCGGTAACAGTAATGCCGTGCCTACAGGCTTTTTTACTGACGACAGGCTTACGGGCCTTAAAGGCGTTCCCCTCATCGAAGTATTCGGTTTCGATAAACTCGATCCACAGCTTAACCCTGCCAAAGACGGGGTTTTCGACTTTGTGGATAATGCAGCCCGCAACGGTGGTACCATTCAGTCGTCGAACGGAAGGATTTTCTACACCGTTCTCGAACCTTTCGGCAGTTACCTGCGCAGCAAAATCAACGATAAAGCCCTTGCCGATAAGTATTGCTACGATTCGTTGTACTCCATGACCAAAACCGGCGCTCAGCAGTACCCCGACAAGAACAAATACATCATGGAAGGGCAGTATAAATCGGAATCAGGATCCGAAATTTCGCTCAATGCCCTTAATGTGCCCCAGGGCTCGGTAAAAGTAATGGCCGGTGGTGTGCAACTGGTCGAAAATGTGGATTATACCGTTGACTATACCCTGGGTCGTGTAAAAATTATAAATGAAGGTGTGCTGAATTCAGGAACGCCAATCAATATTCAGACTGAAAATAACTCCATGTTCAATGTTTTCAGTCAAACCTTGCTGGGTGCCCATGTCGATTATAAAGTAAACAAGGACCTGCTGCTTGGCGGTACCATTCTGAACCTTTACGAAAGGCCGATTACCCAGAAAACCAACTATGGCGATGAACCTATTTCGAATACCATCTGGGGTGCAAGCATTAACTACCAGAAAGATGCTGATTTCATAACCAAGCTGGTCGACAAGCTCCCGTTTTACAGTACCAAAACCCCATCGAAACTCAGGCTGGATGCGGAATTTGCCCAGTTTATCCCTGGGCACTCCAAAGCGGTTGGCAAAGCCGGAACTTCATATATCGATGATTTCGAAGGAGCAAAATCGACCATTTCGCTTACCAACATTGCCTCGTGGTCAATAGCCAGCACTCCCCAGGGGCAAACTACGCGCGATATGTTCCCCGAAGCAGCCCCGGGTACCCACCTGGCCTATGGTTACAACAGGGCTATGATGTCGTGGTATACCATCGATCCGACGGTGTTCTATGATAAATCAAATTCCCGTAAACCCGGAAACGTTACTGCTGATGAGCTTTCGCGAAATTCAACCCGCGTGGTTTACGAAAATGAGTTGTTTCCGAATAAGGAAAACCAGTACAACCAGCCGTTGAATATCAATATGTTCAACGTTTCATATTTTCCTGATGAACGTGGCCCTTACAACTACGATGTGGGCGATAAACCCCAGTTTGCCCGCGGGCTTCTGGATGAAAGCGGGAAACTTAGAGATCCTTATACCCGTTGGGGTGGGATTATGCGTAAACTCGAAACGTCCGATTTTGATGCTTCCAACGTGGAGTACATTACATTCTGGCTGATGGACCCGTTTACCGAATCGTCGACACCGCTTGGCCAAAAAGGGGGTGAACTGTATTTTAACCTGGGCGATATCTCGGAAGATATTTTGCGCGACGGGCGTAAATCGTACGAAAACGGTCTGCCCACCTCCGAACTGGTTACCGATGTTGATACCACCGACTGGGG
>CALCJE010000065.1 GCA_937965665.1 uncultured Bacteroidales bacterium | reverse complement strand
TGGCTTGCTTAATGACATTCATATCGTGTGGCAGGTAGCGTGCATCGGTAATATAAGCCAGGGGGATTTTGCCGGTGGGGCAGTTGCTGGAGGTCGAGTTGGGATCGTCGGCTTCGGTAAGCGGTCCCTGCCGGCGGGCGAAATAGGCTGTGGCCATAAAATGGTTTCCGTATTCGTTGCGCGAAGCATCAAAGCCATTGCAGTATTTCAGGTTGTTTTCCGAAAGGTCAGTGGCCCCCAGGCCCAGTTTCAGCCATTGCGATTCAACGGCAGCCATGGCGGCAAAAGCCCAGCATGCGTTGTTGGTCTGGCCTTTCACGGGGGTGAGCTAAGTGCCGGGGCGCATGTCGTACACGGCGGGCAGGCTTCCTGATTTAAGTTTGTTTTTGAGAAAATAATCATCGAAGTTTAACTGTACCGGCGGGGGCATGGCGCCGTTTGTAAAAGTATCGGAGGCCGGGCGATGTATATTCTGGTTTTGTGCTGAGCTGATAAACCGGGCAAAATCAGGATTCACCGGCGCTTGTGTGGGTACATTCTGCGAAAGCACCCTGCTACAGACAGGTAAGACACAAATAATCAAAAGCAGTAAACGTTTCATACTTCTGCGGCCAGTTTTCACAGGGCCGGTCATTAAATCATCCGAACAAAAGGTTCAGTAATACAGGTTCTGTTTTAACGGCTGTGTTAGCTGCATGTTGCTCAGCATCATAAAAATAAAAGCATGATGATAGCGCAGGCACAAACAAAAGTAACATACTGTATGCGGGTTTCCATAAATATCAACAGGGTATCAGGGAAAGCGCAGCAAAAAAACAGTTAAAAATGCGATGTATTATTGTGAATTATCATTGTTGAACCCTGGCAAAACAGGGTTGTAACTGCATACAAGGTATATTTAATAAGCGATGAAGTATTGCTGGTTTGTACCGGCGCCTGGCAATCGGGAGGCTATTTATAAAAGTTCAGAAAATTAAAAGGCAGCATTTTCTGCTGCCGGGGCTTGGTTGTTGTTTGTAAAAAAAGTTTACTTATGCCTCTGTTTCCTCAATTGGTTTACGGGCATCATATATTTTTTTGCCGCTGTATAAACCTGCCATAGCTACCAGAAAAAACAATCCATCACCAACAGGTGCTCCGCCATCTCCTCCACCCGGAGGCGCATTACCTGCTGAACCGTGGTTTGAGACAGGTGGTGGCGGCTGCGAAAAACTTACGTTTTGAAGCGCAAATACAAAAGCAAGAAGCAGTAAAGAACGAAATATTATAAAATGCTTTTTCATTGAATAAGAGGGTTTTATTTCACAAAAAACGTGGCAGGAAGGCAAAGATATGGTTTTTTATTAAACATCTGAACTTTTAATGAATTTTTTTTGTACGCAACGCGAAAGCCTTATGGCTGTAAACTTCAGGTTATTTCAGCTTTTATGGATCAGTTGTTTGCCAGGCTAAAATTACATAAAATCAACGGCAATATTGCAAAAAAGATGCTGAAAATTACACGCTTTTGCATCACCTGAATTGATTCTTATCTTCGGACAAATGTATTAAAACCGCCTTACCGGATAAAGCGGAGCGCGCTAATGTTTGCCCTGCTTCATATAAAAAACGTACGGCTGTTACCTGGTAAGAACAATTTTTTTACTTTCCCTGGTAGTATGGTTACTGAGACTCACGATGTAAATACCCTCGGGCAGTGAGGATACATCCATTGTTGTATGGCTGTTGCCATTGGTGCGGCTGTGCATCAGGGGCTGACCCGTCACGTTGCTGAGGGTAATATCAGCCTGTGTACCGGTTTGGGTAATTATGGTTATGCTTCCGCTTTGCCGGGTAACGGCGAAGTTGTTTTTAATCTTAGCCTCGGGCTGGGCCGTTACATCCAGGAAATGTAATACAAACCGGTCGGGTTCATCATTTTCGGAAACGGTAAATGTATAGGCAGGGTTAAGGTTCAGTTCCTGCAACACGCCTGTTTTCTTGTCTTCGAGTGTAATGCCGGTGGCATGGGTAAAACTGCTTAAGCCTTCGGCTGAAAGGGTGTAGTTCCCGGGTACCGAGGTAACCAGCCCTACCGGCACACTGCCCGAAAGTTCCGACATTGGCAGCGAGTTAACTGCCATGCGAAGATCGCCGGCTTTCGAGTACAGGTTAGGTGCTGCGGGTCCGCCCTGAAGTTTATAGGCATCCCATTGTTCGTTAAAATCGGTGGTAGCGCCATCCATAAAACGAATACTGGTCTGGTCGGAATAGTTGTTGCCATTCACGCTAAGGGTCAATACGTTTTCGGTGGCCTGCGTGTTTTTATAATACGATTGCGCGCTGTGAACGCGGTCCTGGTTTTCGAGCCTGAAGGAAGGCGATGCCCCGGTTGCTTTCAGCATAAATCCCTGCATGGCAGGTATAATGCCGCCTGTAAGCGAGCCGATACCGCCAACGTAGCTTTTGTATTGCTGCGTTGCATTATCGTATACATACACGGCATAACCGAGGTTGGTGAACTGGTTGGTAGCTACATTATCCCAGTCGATGGCCGAAGGATAAGGATTGCCCAGCAGGTTCCAGCCGGCGGAGCTGCCTAATGAACTGGTGTAGGTAATAGCCGGTAAACCTGCGCCTGTACTCAGATTGCCGGTATTGAGCGTTCCGGTAAAGGATTTGGTAACATCGGCATTATAGGCTACCAGGTATCCGCGTCCGGGAGCCATCGTGGTTTCGAAGGCCGGATTAATTACATTGCCCGGATTACGGAAACTGATCCAGGTATAACTGGCCTCATCGAGTTTGTAAAAGTCGTCGGTAAAATTTCCCGGCGGATTGCTAAAGCTGGGCGAAATGGCCTGCCCGCTAACCGGCGAAGAAAGGAAATGATACATGCCATCATTCACCACGTTGTATTTGGTCAGGTAGCGCTCAACCCGGGCTGTTCCTGAGCCGCTTATGCCGTTGTCGAGCAATGACCCCGTGCCTGTAGCATCGCTTTTTATTACAATGCCTTGGGTGGCGTTGTTGGTAAGTTGTCCGGTAACGCTGAGCGCTTTGGCGGCATCAATTGTCAGCACAGCCCCGCTGTTGATCAGCAGGTTATGGCAAACAGCCGGCGATGCCGGTGCCGATGTAATATGTACCGTTGTTCCTGTCGGGATCACCACATCCGTTGATGCCGTGGGTACGCCGCCGCACCAGTTGGTTGCTGTTTCCCAGTTGCCTGTAGTGCCGCCAATCCATTGCGAACTTATCACCTGGCTAAATGCAGTGCTTGTGCTTCCTGCAAAGTTGGCAGTAGCATTAAATTCGGCGGTAATGGAATGTGTTCCGCTGGTTAACGACGAAATCACGATGCTTCCCTGTCCGCTGGCATTTAACACTGCCGAAGTACCAAGGGTTGTGGCTCCTTCTTTAAAAGTTACGGTTCCTTCGGAGGCTACTACAGCGCCACCGCTGCTTACCGTGGCGGTAAGGATTATAGGCGAGCCTGGGCAGGCTGTGCCGGCCGACGAAGTGAGCACGGTTGATGTAGCGGTTGGTTTTGTGTTGCCTATGGCAAAATCGCCAAAGGCACTTGCCAGGGGCACGGTTGCCTGTAGGGTAGTTGCCGTCCGGGTGCCAACGGTGGGCAATGTCCATACGGAGGTTGCATACCTGCCGGCTGAAAAAGCTGCAGTATTGGCCCCGGCATCCACATCCGCCGGAAGAAAAGTAAAGGTCGCGCTATAGCCCGCAGCAGTTGTTACTATTCCGCTGTTTGTCAGCGTCCAGTAACGGTTCAGGCTCCTGGCCGGGTTGAGGGTTGATGTGGCAATAGCAGGATGATCGCCGGCAGTGGCTTTAACAATTAAATTACCGGCAGTAGTAACCCTTGTAATTACAATGGTTACAGGCGAGTACCCATTGGCTGTTCCGGTTTCGAAAGTACGGGTTACTGAATTGCCTGTTGCAAAATTCTTCTGCAGGTTACCGGCCACATAGCCTGATGTACGCGCTACGCTACCGGTCGAGGATAAGATCAGCGTATTCGCATTGGTTGTCAGTATCCCGGATGTAAGCGTTAAAGTTGCTGCAACTGAAGTATTTGTTGAATTGTTCAGCGAGAGTCCGTTGCTGTTGTTTAATGTCAGGTTGTAAAAGGTTATGGCGTTGGTTCCAAGGATGGACTGTGCTGTTGATCCGTTAAAAACAACTCTTCCTGTATTTCGGTTAAAGGTTCCGCTGTTGGTCAGGTTTCCTGCCAGGTTTATGGTTCCTGCGTTGTTATTAAAGGTTCCGCTATTGCTCAGATTACCCGCAACAGTATGTGTGTAATTACCGGAAGAAAACGTGGTTCCGCTGCCAATGGTGATTGATCCGCCAAAGGTTATACCGGCCGCAGCAGTGCTTGAAACAGTACCGCTCAGCACTAAGTTTCCTGAAATACTGGTTGTAGCTGTGGGTAAATTTTTTGTGCCTGAACCTGATAAGGTCAGGTTACTATATTTAACTGCTTTAATGGTTTGGCTACCAGCCCTGTTGTACACTACTGTATTGGCAGTTGTATTGGCAATAAGCGATGAAATTGCCACAGTTGTGGAGCTGATATTAATAACCGCCGATGCTCCGTTTGTTAACGAGCCGGTTCCCTGCAATGCTGTTGAAACCGTCAGTGTTCCGGTGTTGGTCATGGAGCCGTTTATGGTTATCCTGGGAATTATCAGCTCGTTTGAGCCTCCGAAGGTCTTTGCACTGCCGGTAAAGGTATAAGTGCCTGTTGTTCCCGAGATAGTAAAAGTGCCGTTATTCAGAAGGCTTCCGCCAAAAGTAATGCTTTCATTTGCGGCATTGGTCCATATTCCGCCTGCATTTACCAGCACGTCGCCCGTAAAAGTCTTGTTTCCGCTGGCGCTTGTAATATTGATAGTGCCTGATATTGTTGTCGATCCCAGTACAGTCAGATTAAAACCCCCGATATTGAAAACAGAGGAAGTTGCAACACTTAGGTTTAAACATGAACCATTGGCATTTAAAGTTACAGTTCGCGATCCTTCTATAAAAACGTTGTCGGAATTGCCGGGCACGCTGGCTCCGGATGGTCCGCCAGAGGTGGCTGACCATATTGAGGTTGAATTCCAGTTGCCATTTGCAACAGCGTAACGATTTGCTGCCCATGCATATTGGCCTGAAACAAATAGTGAAATCATGAATAAGGCTACAACAAATAGCCTGATCCGCCGATGGTTAGCTATCATTTTTTTATTATCGCAAAAACGGTTTACAGTATTCATGTTATTCAGGCAAAATACAGGCGTCGGATAGATTTTATCTTTCACGTTTAATGGTTTTGATGATAAGTCTTAATGAAGAATCCCAACATAAATGATACGTGGGATATCAGAAATAGTAGAGACTGTATTTCTGCAAGCTACAGAAAGAAACAGTAATAAATATTCAGAAGTCAGCGAGTGTTTTTACGAGTATAACCAGAGTGTAAAGTATTCAATACAGTATCTTTATTGCTTTACGCATCAAAAGTAATCCATCTCCCGTAGATGGCAAAACAGTAAAACTGGTTTTTCAGGAAGTTATTAACGGCCACTCTGTTCATAACGTCATTCCTTTTTGAAATATAAATGAAAGGATATCAGTATGATAAATACAATATTCAGGAGCAAATATATCCCGGAAGGTTTTGAGGAAACCATTCTGTAAAGGCTGTTTTTTTTAGAAAATTAACAATGAGTGCCTCATTTACACCCAGGATTTATTTGCCATGAAAAGCAATATCAATCCTGCAAAAATAAAACTACCCCGTGTAAATGTGCCGGGGTAGTTCGATTTGATACTGCAAGAAGCTGGAATAATCATTTACAGCGGAATATTTCCGTGCTTTTTCGGTGGATTGGTTTTGCGTTTGTTCTGCGTCATTTCAAGGGCCTGTATCAGCTTGAAGCGGGTTTGATGCGGGTAAATAATTTCATCAATATATCCCTGTTCGGCAGCTTTATAGGGGTTGGCGAACGTTTCGCGGTAATCGTCAACCGCCTGTTTACGTTCTTCTTCGCTTAATTTGTCGCGGTGAATAATGCTTACGGCACCATCGGCACCCATTACGGCTATTTCGGCCGAAGGATATGCAAAATTGATATCTGCACCAATGTGTTTGCTGCTCATCACGTCGTATGCGCCTCCGTAAGCCTTGCGGGTGATCAGTGTAATTTTGGGAACGGTGGCTTCGGCGAAAGCATACAACAATTTGGCTCCGTGTTTAATAATGCCTCCATACTCCTGGTTGGTGCCCGGCAGGAAGCCCGGAACATCTACCAGTGTTACGAGCGGAATATTGAATGCATCGCAGAAACGCACGAAGCGCGCTGCTTTTACGGATGAATTTATATCGAGCACACCGGCCAGTGACTGTGGCTGGTTGGCAACAATTCCCACGCTTCGACCGCCCAGTCGTGCAAAACCAACAATAATATTCTGTGCATAAAGCGGCTGCACCTCAAAAAAGTTATGATTATCGACAACCTCCTTTATGATTTCCTTCATATCGTAAGGCTTGTTCGGATCTTCGGGGATCAGCGTATCGAGTTTTTTATCGCTGCGGTTAATGTCGTCGGTAGTGGCTTTAAAAGGGGCGTCCTCCATGTTGTTCGAGGGCAGGTAGCTCATCAGTTCGCGGAGCATCATCATGGCATGCTCATCGTCGTTGGCGGTAAAATGTGCCACACCGCTTTTGCTGTTATGCGTAAGCGATCCGCCCAGCTCTTCCTTGGTAACTTCCTCGTGGGTAACGGTTTTTATAACATCCGGCCCTGTAACAAACATATAGCTCGACCCTTCGACCATAATAATAAAGTCGGTGATAGCCGGCGAGTATACTGCGCCACCTGCACAGGGGCCAAGTATGGCTGATATCTGCGGAACCACGCCCGAACTCATCACGTTGCGGTAAAAAATATCGGCATAGCCTGCCAGGCTTTCAACGCCTTCCTGTATGCGGGCGCCTCCCGAATCGTTGAGCCCGATAAGTGGCGCACCCATTTTTACGGCCAGGTCCATAATTTTAACAATTTTATCGGCATTGGCACGACTCATGGTGCCTCCGAAAACCGTAAAATCCTGGGCAAAAACATACATCAGCCTTCCATCAATTTTTCCATAGCCGGTAACCACTCCATCGCCGAGGATCAGGTTATTTTCCATTCCAAAGTCGCGCGAACGGTGTACCACGAATTTGTCGAGTTCAACAAAAGTGCCCGGATCAAGCAGGTCGGTAAGTCGTTCGCGGGCAGTTTTGCGGTTTGCCTGGTGCTGGCGGTCAATGCGATCCTGCCCGCCGCCAAGTTCGGCAAGGCGTGTTTTTTCTTCCAGTTTTTTAAATTTTTCTATCTGACTCGACATTGTTTTTGTTATTTCTGATTATCTGTAAATATACATTGGGTTGAGGGGATGGGAAGTTTCAGGGTACGGGATGGATATGTTGTTTGAGGGGTTTAAAGAGTTTGAAGGGTTTAAGGTTTGAAAGTTCAAGGGGTTCAATTGTTCAAATGATCATTTGTTCTTTTATTCTTTTGTTCAAATGTTCAAAAAGTCAAAGGTTCAAAAGTATAATTGTCTGGATGTTTAGCTTTTATCGGAATCCCCACATCCGAAATCCACAATCCGCAATCCGCAATCCGCATTCCGCAATTCCACATCCCACATCCGCAATTCTATTCCACATCCTCAATCACTACCAGCACCTGGTTACTATCAACGGTATCGCCTTCTGAAACCGGAATTTCACTCACTTTACCGGCTTTCGTAGCTTTAAATTCGCTTTCCATTTTCATAGCCGAAACAATGATCACGGTTTGGCCAACTTCAACCATATCGCCCACGGCAACCAGAAGTTTTACGACTTTGCCCGGCATCGGCGAACGAATGATGTTGCTTGCATGTGCGCCCGACGCCTGGTCGCGGCTTCGCATATAGCGGGTTTCGGCATCCACTACCTCAATTTCGTGGGTGAAATAAAAAGTATTCACCGTGTAATGTTTGGGCTCTTTGCCGGGAACAACTTCAATGTTATACGAACGTCCTTTGTGAAGCACCGAAAATTCTGCCGGGCCCACTTTTACAAGGTCAACAGTAAAAATTTCGTCATCAACGGCTATCGTAACCTGGTTGCCTTCGCGGCTGATTTCTTTCAGGATGGACTTACGCCCTTCGACATTCAGTTCAAGTTCCATGCGTTTTATATTATTTGCTTTTCGGGCATTGGTAATGTATCAGTATCCTTTTCAATGTATTGCCGTCTGAACAAAGCGATTCCTGTGTCAAAATTTGGGCAATAATTCAGGGAAAAATTATTTTTTATGCAGGCAAGATGTCTTGATATTATCTGCTATAAGTTTCTAAACAAAGCAAGGTAGCAGTGTACCGTGCTTTTACAACCTCCAGGCCGCTAACCTCCTGCCAAATTCTTTCCAGTCGCTGCCATGGCGTGTAGAAGCAGGTGTGATGGTTTGTTCAATTTCGCGGAGCTGGGTGGTATATTCAACAAAGGCTGCAATCAGGGCGAGGTTTTCGCACTCGTAGGCACATTCGGTGTCAGCCATCAGGAAATCCAAATTATCCTCAATAAAATGGGTGTTGTAACCACCTTTTCTGAAGTCGGGCGCATCCATAATTT
Organism: uncultured Bacteroidales bacterium; assembly: GCA_937965665.1. GTDB lineage: Bacteria > Bacteroidota > Bacteroidia > Bacteroidales > UBA4417 > UBA4417. The sequence goes on along the minus strand of CALCJE010000065.1, from coordinate 1,086 downwards.
TTTCGAGGAACTTGATGGATGTCTTTACCCCGCTGATTTTATACTCGAACAGGGCGCGGCGCATGCGTTCAATGGCTTCGTCGCGTGTATTTCCCCATACAATCAGCTTGCTGATCATAGGGTCGTAATAAATCGGGATGGTGTAACCGGTGTAAACGTAACCGTCACAACGCACGCCAAAGCCCAGTGGTTCGGTAATATGGGTGATGGTTCCCGGGTTAGGCATAAAATTATTGTCGGTGTCTTCGGCATAAATACGGCATTCAATGGCATGACCGCTCTGGTGCAGGTCTTCCTGTGAAAATGGCAGGGGGTTGCCTTCGGCTATGCGTATTTGTTCTTTCACCAGGTCAACACCTACCACACGTTCGGTTATGGGGTGTTCAACCTGCAGGCGGGTATTCATTTCGAGGAAATAATAATTGAGCGAGTCATCCACAATAAACTCAATAGTACCGGCACCCTCGTAGTTTGCGGCTTTGGCAGCGGCAACGGCATCGGCTCCCATGCGGGCACGCACTTCGGCAGTCATAATGGGCGAGGGCGTTTCTTCAACAACCTTCTGGTGGCGGCGCTGTACCGAGCACTCACGTTCAAAAAGATGTACCGTGTTTCCAAAACTGTCGGCCAGCACCTGGAATTCGATGTGGTGAGGCGATGAGATATACTTTTCAATATAAACGGCATCGTTGCCAAATGCACTTTTTGCCTCTGAACGGGCACCACGCAACGAACTCAGTATCTTTGATTCCTCTTTTACCAGGCGCATGCCTTTGCCGCCGCCTCCGGCTGAAGCTTTTATCATTACCGGCAGGCCGATTTCGCGTATGGTGGCAAGCGCTTCTTCCTCACTGGTAACTGCTTCGGAGGTTCCGGGAACTACAGGCACCCCGGCTTTAATCATGGTGCGTCGGGCAGTAATTTTATCTCCCATCCCCAGGATGGCTTCGGGCGATGGCCCGATAAAAATGATACCTTCTTCGCGGCAACGGCGCGAAAATTCAGCATTCTCCGAAAGGAACCCATAGCCCGGGTGTATGGCATCAGATCCCGATCGCCTGGCCACCTCAAGAATGTTGTCACTCT
>CALCJE010000064.1 GCA_937965665.1 uncultured Bacteroidales bacterium | reverse complement strand
TGGTACCACCATGTATGGAATCAACAAATAACTCCTGTTTATCGAGAAACAGCATAACCGCGGTCAGGATGGAGCTGGAGTGGCAACCATAAAATTAAAAATTCAGCCCGGCAATAAATATATATACAGGGTACGCTCAAATGCGGCAGGACCGATTGACGATATTTTTAAGCAGATTTATAAGCCCTTCCAGGATATCATTCATACTGATCCGGAAAAAATCAACGATTCGATCTGGCTCAAAAACAACATACCGTTTTTCGGCGAAGTATTCCTGGGACACCTAAGGTACGGCACTTTTGGAAAGAATAATATTGAAAACCTCCACCCGGTGGTGCGTTTCAACAACTGGATGACACGTAACCTGGTGCTGGCTGGGAACTTCAATATGACAAATGTGGATGAACTGTTTCAGCGGCTGGTGGGTTTCGGGCAATATCCTGTCGAAACTTCAGATACCGTCACGATTCTTGAAAAAATCGGTCATTTTCTGGATGATGCTAACGAGGACCTGTACCGTAAATTCAAAAAAGAAGGCTATACCAAACGACAAAGCACCGAACTGATAGCCGAAAACCTCGATATAAAAGACCTGCTTACCGAATCGTCGGAACACTGGGATGGCGGCTATGCCATTGCCGGCATGTTCGGGCATGGCGATGCATTTGTTTTGCGCGATCCCAATGGCATCAGGCCGGCTTTCTGGTATAAGGACGATGAAATTGTGGTGGCCGCTTCGGAACGCCCGGTTATACAAACCACACTGAATGTTTTATACGAAACTGTTCATGAAGTTAAACCCGGTCATGCGCTGATTGTACGTCGCAACGGAAATGTGGAAGAAGTCCAGATAAAATCACCCGGACAGCGCCGTTCGTGCTCTTTCGAGCGGATTTATTTCAGCCGCGGAACCGATAAGGAAATATATAACGAGCGTAAAGCCCTTGGCAGTGCTATGACCAGTAATATCCTGGCCGAGGTTGGAAATGACCTCGAGAATACGGTTTTCAGCTATATTCCTAATACCGCATCGTCAGCCTTTTATGGTCTTACTGAAGAGTTGAATAATGTTTGCGACCGGATAAAAGCCGATAAGATACTGAATGCCGGGTCGGGCATTACCCGCAACGAACTTCAGGAAATTTTTAAGCTGAAACCCCGCATCGAGAAAGTCGCTGTTAAGGACATCAAGCTTCGCACTTTTATTACGCAGGATTCACAACGCAACGACCTGGTAGCCCATGTGTACGACGTTACCTACGGAACCGTTCGCCGTGGCATCGACAACCTGGTGGTGCTCGACGACTCCATTGTACGCGGAACCACGCTGAAGAAAAGTATTATCCGCATGCTCGACAGGCTGGGGCCCAAAAAAATCGTGGTAGCATCGTCAGCACCACAAATCCGCTACCCCGACTGCTATGGGATTGACATGGCCAAAATAACCGATTTTATAGCTTTCACAGCTACTATTGAATTGCTGAAAGACACACGCCAGGAAAATGCACTCAACGAAGTTTACAAGAAGTGCAAAGCCCAGGAAAACCTTCCCAAGGAGCAGATGGTAAACTACGTTAAAGAGATTTACGATCTTTTCACCCCTGAACAGATTTCGGCAAAAATAGCTGCTCTTGTTACACCGCCCGGTTGTAAAGCCGAAATCGCCGTGGTATTTCAAACAGTTGAGGACCTGCACCAGGCCATCCCCAATCATACCGGCGACTGGTACTTTACCGGCGATTACCCTACCCCCGGAGGTAACAAGGTGGTGAACCGTTCGTTTATCAATTTTATTGAAGGACGGAACGAAAGGGCTTACTGAGTGCTTGGTGCTCAGTGCTCGGTGCTGTGTGCAAGGTGGTATAAGGCTAACTTCAGGGAAACTTAATTTTTATGATGACTCTCATCATAGAAATGCAACCTTTCTGATATTTACTGACACAAAAAACAAATCCTGTCAAACCCGAGATCATTCAACCACATGTTATTCGCAGCCGAAAAAGTTTTTGAACTGATGAACGACTTCGGAAGCAGGTCGCAGCCGTTTGTTTTCGGGATTGACTTTGGGGTAAAGAACGGGTTTTTCATGCCAGCTGATGAAGCAGCAGATAATGGTGTTTACTACCAGGTAAATGGAAAGGGGAATGCTAAAGCTTCGGAAGCAAGAGCCATCCCGGTTGTAATGGAAAAATTTACTCCTGGTCTGGCTGCCTACAAACAGGCTTTTAAAATTGTACACCATAACCTGGCAGAAGGGAATTCGTACCTCACCAACCTCACTTTCCCGACTGAAATTAAGATCAATGCTGATCTTCCAGAAATATTTGCACGCTGCAAAGCCCGCTACAAGCTGCTGTTTAAGGATGATTTCGTAGTTTTTTCGCCCGAAATATTTGTGCAGATCGATAACCGGATCATACGATCCTTCCCTATGAAAGGAACTATTGACGCATCCATTCCCGGAGCGGAGAAAAAAATACTTTCCGATCCCAAGGAAACTGCCGAACACAGCACGATTGTCGACCTGATCCGTAACGATTTGGGAATGGTGGCATCGGGTATTAAGGTAGAACGCTTCAGGTATATTGAAAAAATTGACACCCACGAAAAATCATTACTCCAGGTGAGCAGCGAAATAGCTGGTACGCTGCCTGCCGATTATACTTCGAACCTCGGAAATATTTTCAGGAAATTACTCCCGGCAGGATCCATTTCGGGCGCGCCCAAAAAGAAAACCCTCGAGATCATCAGCCAGGCCGAAACCTATTCGCGGGGTTTTTACACCGGGGTTTTTGGCTACTTCGATGGCACGAGGCTCGACTCCGGTGTTATGATCAGGTTTATCAGGAAAGAGCAAGGCAAACTGTTTTTTTGCAGCGGAGGAGGCATTACAGCCAGAAGTAAGGCCGAGAATGAGTATCGCGAACTTATAGATAAAGTGTATGTGCCTTTTGTTTGAAACCATACGGCTGGTTAATGGCATTCCGCAAAACCTCGGGTATCACCAGTTGCGGCTAAATAAAGCCATGAAATACTTTTTTGAAGGCAATCAACCCATCGACTTGTTGCGACTAATACAGGTTCCACCCGAATGCACGCAAGGTGTTTTTAAATGCCGGGTAACCTATGGCAGGCAGGTGAGCAAAATTGATTTTGAAGCTTATACTCCAAAGGTTATAACTTCGCTGAAACTGGTTGATGACAACAGCATTTCGTACCCTCACAAGTTTACCGACCGGAATACATTAAACGCTTTACGCGAAAAGCGAGGCCATTGCGACGAAATTCTGATCGTGAAAAACGGTTTAATTACCGATACCAGTTATTCGAATATTGTTTTTTCCGACGGGTTACGTTGGATTACACCATCCAACCCCCTGTTGCAGGGAACCATGCGAAGTTTTTTGCTTCACCAGGATTTAATTTCGGAAGCTGATATCAGGCCGGTGGATTTGCACCGCTACTCCAGCGCACGGCTGATCAACGCCATGCTTCCACTGGAAACAGGCAATGATATTCAAACCACAAATATTGTGTATTAATAAGAAGGAATCAAGCCTGCAAATAAACTAACCAGCATGGAATTGCAGCATTATTCCCCCAGGTTATGCCTGATGATTTCCCGAACCATTTCGGTAACAGCATGAATATCCTTGCCAGGGTGCTGAGCAGCCACCACAGGGGCAGAAATAATTACCTCCACATCAGCCGATCTTATAAGCGAGGTACCCTTGGGCATAATATTCATCGAGCCTTTGATGGTAACCGGCACTATGGGCACGTTGGCATTCAGAGCAAGTTTCAGGCTACCGGCTTTAAAACGGCCGAGTTTTCCATCGCTGCTCCGGGTGCCTTCGGGGAAAATAACCAGCGTATGACCCTCCTTTAACCTCACGGCTGCCTGGTTCAGCGCCTGCAGCGATTGCCGTGCATCGCTGCGGTTAATGATAACACAACCCAGGGCTTTCATCCACATGCTGAATACAGGTACTTTCATGAGTTCAGCTTTTGCTACAAAGCCTTTATCGCGGGGCACAAAACCAATAAGGATGGGAATATCGAAATTACTCTGGTGGTTCGAAACAAACAGCACACCGCCCGACATTGGAATATGTTCGAGGCCTGTAACTTTAATCACCGATCCATTTGCTGTAATGGCCGTACGCGCCCAGTTACGCGCTGCTGCATGCGCACAGGCATCTCTTTCGGCTATATTGTTCTGCATGCGAAGCCAAACCAGCCTGAACCTGGGCTTCAACATATTGAACCAGAGGTATGCGTACCATTGAAGTGTTTTAATCACGGGTCTGAACTGATTGGTTTGAATCAATTAATGTATTGAACGTTTTGGCGCTTGGCGCAGTGGCGGATTTCGGAGCACAAAACTGTCAATACA
>CALCJE010000063.1 GCA_937965665.1 uncultured Bacteroidales bacterium | reverse complement strand
TAACCAATGCCGTGGGATTGTATTCAACGGCGCCAATATCGGCTGCAGCTCCGGAGGGCCGGGAATAATGGAAATAATCGAAGGTAACGTTACGCGTATCGTACCAGGCTGCATTAATGAGCACCGATTCCGCGGTGAGGCTGTACCCATCGTCAGCAAAACCTGCACTATCGCTGTTTCGGGCTATGTAATTATTTTTAACCAGCACAGCTGATGCAGGATCTGGAATCATTACGTACGAATCCTGTCCGTTGAAATGGGTATTGTCCGATTCATAAAAATCGAAATTACCCGGGTTTATGATGGCATTGGAGGCAATGAGGTTATTAGCGGAGTTGATGCTGGCAAACCGTATACCATCGGACTTCGGATTGAGAATGGTATTATATAAAATACTGAAAGATGAATCGTGCATGGCCGAAACATCCGTAACAAAAATACCGTGTTTCATCTGGCTTGCATCGTCAGGCAAAAAGCTGCGGCCGGCATCCTCTATTATGTTGTTAAAAACCCTGAAGCCCGCCAGCCCATGAATTTCGATGCCATCGCCCTTGCCCTGGCTGATGAAATTGTTGTAGCAATCGCATTTCGACCCGCCCCCGATAATGATACCCGACATTTGCCCAAACACTTCGGCCTGGCTGTCGAACATCACCAGGTTATCGTATACCTGGCAGTTACTGGAGGCTGAACTCACCTGTATGCCGTCCCATCCCGAATATTTAATGATGTTATTGTAAACCTTAACCCCGTCAAGCAGAGGCGGCATTAAAAGGGTGTCCTTACCATCGCAGTTCACAATTTGTCCGAAGTATTTGGTACTCCCGATGTACAGGCCCTCATTGCCGCAGTTTTCGATGTAATTATCGTGGATGCGGGTGTTGATCTGGGTAAATTTGTCGCGGGTTGAGGTGAGTGAACAGTCGGGGTCGGTTTTGGCATAAATGCCGGCAATGGTAACATCGCGTATCGAAACATGGTCAATTTCGAAATCGGAACTCAGGTTCCCGATGCCGATACCGGTTCCTTTGGCTACCCTTTCGATAGAAAATCCATAGAAATAGTTTTTGTCGCCGCTGCCGCTTAACCGGATGTAACGACAATTTTGTACAGAAATCCCGAAATAATGATCGGTATTGATGGTAACATGGCCAGGGCCATTGATAAAAAACACCGGTTTATCACTTTCGCCCGTAAAATTGCGAATAAGGATATACGCTCTTTTGCCGGCCTTAAAACAAATGGTGTCGCCGGGCTGCACCTGGTTGAAAGGTGCATAATTTGCATCTACCAGGGTAGTGAGGGTATCAACATAAAACACATGCTGCTGGCTGTATGCCGCTTTCGGGGTTAAAAAAGCGCATAAAATAAAAACAAAAAATCAGGTAATCCTTGGCATGCGTTGCTGTTAAATATTATTTCCCCCTTTTGGCCCTCTCCCAGTTTACTGATTGCGAACCCTTGAGGTATCGTTTGAAACCCAGAAATACCGACAGGTTCATGATAAAAAAGTAATAAGGGACAAAAAGAACTTTCACTTTTATTGATTTGTTTTCGAGATACCATCCCAGCAGGGCCGAAATATAAAACAGGATTTGCAGCCAGAACAGCAAGCTGTACGGGCCGAAATCCAAAATTCCTTCGCTGAAAGCCAGTGCAAAACCTGCCGGCAGCAGCAGCAATAATGCCAGCGGGGCCAGGGTCCACCGGAGCACCCTGTGTGAAATATACTGGAACGACAAGGTGCCGTATTTAAACACGTTAAGTAATGACCTTAGCCTGATCACTGACTGAATTCCGCCTGCCGAGATCCGGATTTTCCGTTTCAGTTCTTCTTTTACATTTGCCGATGCGCTTTCGATGGCATAGGCTTCGGGGTCGTATTGAATTGTATATCCCTGCTGGGCAACGCGGAGTGAAATGATAAAATCGTCGAGTAAGGTATCGCGTTCCACTTCCTGGTATAGCTGGGTGCGGATGGCAAAAAGTTCGCCTGCAGCGCCAACTACCGAATACAGCTCGGCATCCCATTTTTTGAGTGTCGATTCGTATTTCCAGTACAGGCCTTCGCCGGCACCGGCTGCTGCATCCTTATCCTTGCTGAAAATCCTTTTTTCGCCCGAAACACAACCAACCTGTGGGTTACTGAAGAGTTTCACAATACGGCGTATGGATTCGCGACCCAACATGGTATTGGCATCGCAAAACACCACAACAGGAGTTTTTACAAATTGCATTCCCCTGTTCATGGCGCCGATTTTCCCGTTGCGCTGCGGCAGGTGATGAACGGTTACACCCTCATATTTTTTAAGTTCGTCGGGGGTGCCGTCGTCGGAGCCATCCGTAACCCAAACCATATGCAGCTTATCAGCCGGGTAATCGAGCTCGCGAGAGTTTCTTATCTTTTCAGCCACAAAATCCTTTTCGTTGTAAGCCGCTATAAAGAGTGTTACTTCGGGCTCGTAAGCAGCATCGGGAATAGCAGGTTTTGTGCCTGCGGTAATTCGTTTCAGCTTTACCAGCACATAAAGTACAATTCCGTAACCTATGTATGCATAAAATACAATGAAAAGCAGGAACCAAAACAGGATTTTAACGATCAGCATGGCAATACGGATTAATTGAGATTAGTGATTTTGCGGGCATATATATTGAACTCATCCACGATGCCATATTCGAAAACTGCTATTTTATTCAGTATGGTTTTAATCCGATCCTGCCCGGCATGTTTTTCCTCCATTACAAACATAATGTTGGGGTATTGACGTATAAATTGAGTGCATCCTTCAAGGGCTTCAGGCTCCATGCCTTCAACATCAAGTTTAAAGAGGATTTTTTCGCGCACATCTATTTTAAGCTCATTCAGCAGCGAATCGAAAGTGCATATCTCAACTTCGCAACCACCGGTGCTGTTAAGGCTATCGATATGCGAAGCCCCGGTATTGACCGGGTTAAAGTTGAACCTGGCCTTCATGTTCTTATTTCCTAACCCTGTTTTGTAGGCGTCAACCTTTCCGGTTAACCTGTTGAGATGAAGGTTTCGCATTATAGTGGTGTAATTTTCAGGCACAGGCTCGAAAGCAATACACCTAACTGGGTAGCGCGAAAGCAACACGCTGTAGTCGCCGGTACAGGCGCCGCCATCAATAAACACGGTAAACTGGTTCACCCGCGCAAGCATAAATTTTTTCACCCCCCACTCATAATAGTAATTTGCAAACTGAAAATCGTTGGTATTCCTGCGGCAGTAAAATGTTCCAACCGAAGTACGTATGATTCGGTTTTGCGCATGCGAGGTTTTATTCAACAGGTATTTCACTGACGAATAAATAGATATTATATCGCCAAATTTCAGGTATTCAATGAAGTACCTTAAATATGTAATTGCTTTTTTCAAGGTGTTAAAATAGTTGATTCATGGTTGATAAAAATTGATTTGAAGTCAGCTGTTGCAGGCCGCCCCAAGCTTGTTGTAAATCCGCTGAACATTTACGGCCATGGCTTTCCACGAGAATTTTGCTGCCTGCGCAAATCCTTTTTCAATTAAGGCTGCACGCAGGTTGGCATCTGTTGTAGCCTGTATCATGGCGGCGGTAATCTCCCCGGTTTTAAATGGATTTATAAGCAGGGCTGCATCGCCGGCAACCTCAGGCATCGACGAGGTATTGGAGGTAATAACCGGCACACCGCAGGCCATGGCTTCGAGCATGGGTATGCCGAAACTTTCGCGCAGCGACGGGTACAGGAACACTTCGCTCTGGCAGTAGATGGATGGCAGATCGGAATTTACCACGTAACCGGTAAGGATAATGCGGTGTATTAATTCTGTGTCCCCGATTTCTTCCAGCAGTTGTTCCAGCTCATAGTGATCGTAATCGAGCATTACCAGCTGCATATCGCTGCCGGTTTGTTTCAGGTAATCGGAAAAAGCCTTCAGGGTGCCCTTTGTATTTTTTTTGGGATCGGTATTCCCAAGGAAAAAGAAAAAGCGGTTTGGGAGGTTGTATTTTGTTTTAACCCGTTGAAGTTCAAAAGGATCGGTAACGGGTTTAAAGTGTTCGCTAACTCCATTATACACTGCTTTGAGGCGCTGGTCGCCATTTATGCCAAAAAACTGGCCGATCCGGTTTTTTTCGAAATGTGAAACCGTAATGATCTTCCGGCTCTTTTTAATAATCCAGGGAACTACAAGCCTGCGGTAGGCATTGCCGAATTTCTGGTAGTTGGTGCCGCTGCCCTTCAATATTTTTAAAAGGCTGCTTTCCATGTAAATAATATCGTGCAGGGTAACTACCAGCGGTATGGAGGTAAAAACAGGAGCCGTGTTGCTGGTACAATGCAGCAGTTGGCAGCCTGCTTTTTTTGCAGCCCGCGGCAGCGCAAACTGCTCCCAAAGCGGGTAAAAGGCGGTACCGATTTCAACAATTTTAAAATTGGCAGTTTCGCTGATGGCCGTGTGATCGGTATCGGGCTTAATAAAAAGCACATACTCATTTTCGGTATCGATGCGCTGCAGGTTGCGGATCAGTTCGAGCGCCACCATATCCATACCGTGTTTCTTTTTACGGAAAAGCCGCTGTCCTTCAATGCCTATTTTCATGTGTTATTAATTTGTTTTTTGAAGGTCACATGGAATTATTCGCATCTTGCTTTATTCCAAAGGTGCTCATGAGCTAAAGGTTCGCCATATTATCATTTTCGGTTGATAAGAAAATTTCTCTTATGGCTATTTCATGAATGTATGCTTTTAAAACTTGAAAAATTCATTTTGTTCTGGTTAGAGCAGGTCGGCAACCGATTTAATATTTTTCCTGCCGGTGATAAATATCTCCCACCATACCACCAGTGTGAGCAGGTTAATAATTTGGTTTGCCTGCACCTGCTTGAACCAGAACCAGTAGCCCGGTGTTGTTGCAATATTTTCGTATTGTGCAAGAAATGTCTTGATTTTAGACTTTTGAAATAAAGCTTCGACTGCTGCTGATTTTTCAATAACTTCGAAAATGATTCTTCGTTGTTCTTTGTCTTTCAGGAAAATAGGCAAAGGTGCAAAGCCTCCCTGTTTCTTGCGGTCGGTAATTTCGGCCGGAAGTTTTGGCTTAAGATAGCGTTTGTGCAGGAATTTCGATTTGCCTTGTCCTTTCGATAATTCATCGAGCGTACCGTGAAATTTGTAGTCAACAGGCAGTTGTTTCAGGAACTCATACAGCTCGGTGCTCATGTATGGGAACGAAATATTGTTCGAAAACAAATCGGCCATTTTTGAGGCTTTGTACAGGATTACTTCATTGATTACCTGCTTTATATCAACCAGGTAGTTGCGGCAGAAGAAAAAATTATTGAAATCGGGATACGATTTGGGGGCGTTTTTCAGATACTCGTATCCGGGAACCTTGTAGCCCAGCTTGTTGAGTTTGTTCAACTGGTGTTTTGTGAAGCCGAAAGTATCGCTTTGCTGGATGTGCAGTATTTTACGGTTGTGGAATTCGCTTCTGAAAAACAGGTTATCTTTCTCAAACAAGCTGTTGTTGCCCGCTTTATCGAATAACTGCTGAACCAGTCGGGCACCGTTGTTTTTAAACTTCCAGTGTAGTGCAAGTTCTTTGCCCGAAGTACCGAAATGCTGATCGTTGCCATCGCCACCCAGTATTACATGTGGGGTTTCGTTACTCTGTTGCACCAGCCTCATGGCCGTGTAGTTTACCATTAAGCCTCCTTCCTGGAAAGGATCGCCCAGCGCACCGACAATTTGCGGCAGGTCCATAATTTCGGAACCATCAATTTCGTATTCGTAGTGTTTGCTGTTGTAGCGTTCCGAAAGTATTTTTGCCAAAGGCAACTCTGTCCATGGGTTATCTTTAAAGCCAATAGAATACGAAACCACATCGCCCTGGTACACATCGCGGAGTGCCGAAATATTGCCCCCCGAATCGTAGCCACCACTTAAAAGCAAACCTACTTTCGAGGCATTTTCGATACGTCCGGCTATCGCTTTTTTGTGCAGCCGCTCATATTCCAGGGTAGCCTCGTCGAGGGTAAGCCTGGTACTTCCGGCACTTTGCATGAAGTCGTCGAAACTGAAAAGATCTGTTACCGTAATATTATTGTTTTCGAAGGTAAGCAGGCATCCGCCGGCGAGCTTTTTTACCCCTTCGAGCGAGGTTGCCGGCGAAGGAATATAGCCAATACTCAGGAAGGTGAATAATGCTTCCAGATCGGGTTTACATTCAAATCCGGGCACCGAAACAAGATCAGGCAATTGCGTGGCGCAGTGCGTTTGCGTATAAAACAGCTGTTTGCCGGCACCATGACGGTCGCGAAGGATCAATATCTTGTTTGTTTGTACGATAACCAGCAGAAACTCGCCGTCGAGCGATTTTAATGCTGAGACTCCATGTTGCAGAAATTCAGGCAGTATAGCCTCGGGGTTCTGGTTGTAAAATCGCCCGAAAGCAAAAAGATGATCGTTGCCGGCTGTAAAATGGTTGAAGCCCGAGAGGCTTGAAAAGTCAGCGGATTGAAGCGCCTGAAACCGGGCAGTAAATAAACCTGGGTTTTGCATCATAATTGGTTTATCGCATTAGAGGTGTGCTGTGTGTGTATAAATTTTTTATTTGCGCCCCTGATCCTGAGCAACGAACCGAGCATCAGCAGCATTCCTTTGGGCAAACTGGCCATGGCCTTAAGGGTGCGGGTGTTGTAAAAACCGCGCGGAACGGATAATATAAATGACAGCAAACAGGCGGCAATTATGATTGTCCAGGCAATGGAGAGCCAGGGTAAAACATCGTAAAAGCTGTTGCAGAGCAGGAAACCAATGCCAAACATCAGTACTGCACCCAGCAGTAAAATGCGCGGAGGCTGTATAAACTGAAGGGCTTTATCAAAATAATCTACATTTCCTTTTACCAACAAATCCTTCGTTGCGCTCAGGAAATCCTGGCGGAAATAATGCAGCTGGGCTGATAACCACCTGCGGCGCTGATTGCTAAAGACTTCTGCTTTTTGTACTTTTTCATCATAAACGCAGGCATCGTCGAGGTATTCTATTTTGTCGCCTGCCTTCAGCATTTTCAACTCAATTTCCTTGTCGAAGCCTCCAACGGCAGTTACTGTTGCCATCATTTTTTTGAAATACCCGTAGCGGAATGCCATTCCCGACCCGATGATGGCCGACGAAAGTCCGACCGCGCGATGCCCTTTGCGGAAGATATGATTGTTAATTTCTTCACTTACTGCATCGAGCAGGGCCAGCGAAGTATTCATGTTTTTGGCCGTGCGGTGCCCTTGTACAGCCTGGTAATCCTGTTCGAAGGCGGCATTTACCTTTTTCAGGAAATCGTCCTCCATCACATTATCAGCATCCAGTACTACGGCTATATCATAAGCATCGCCCAGTTGTTCCATGGCTTTGTTCAATGCTTTTGCCTTGGTACTTTTTTCGAAGGAAACCTCTATCACTTTGACGGGCATTTCGCGCAGCCGGGACAGGGTTTCAGGTTTAAATGAGTCGGCAATAATAACTACATCGAAGCAATTGGCGGGGTACGACTGCCCGAGTGCCTGCCGGGCTACTTCTACAATTACTTCGTCTTCCTTATAACCTGGTATTAATACGGCCATTTTCCTGAAGCGGGCAGCAACAGGGTAAGGAGGCTGTTTGTAAAAAGATCGGAAGAGC
>CALCJE010000062.1 GCA_937965665.1 uncultured Bacteroidales bacterium | reverse complement strand
CGAGATGCCTAAGTGACTGGAGTTCAGACGTGTGCTCTTCCGATCTGGCATCAAATATCTGCGTTATGGTTTCGTGCGGGATCAAGGTTCAGGGAAAGATTTGGTACTGCAAAATAACGAAAAAAGGTAGCGCAAAAATCGATTTTTTGTTTTACGATTTACGATAAAGGGTTTTGGGTTGGCATTTTGTTACTGCTACCAAAAGTGATTCGTGGTTCAGATCTGCAGGCATTCTTATTCCGAATCAACTTTGGCCAGTTTCATAATAAACGCGGGGCAAACAGGTTCGCCTGCAAAAAAATCCCTGCTTTTTCCCTGTGTTATAGCCCAGCGATCGAGCCAGGAGATTCCGCCGTTTTTATAAAAATGATCCGGTGTTTTGTAGAGTTCGTCTTTCAGGGCGGTTTCGAGGGTAACAAAGGAATAACCGTTCCGCACAACCATCTGTAACAAACTGCCCATATAATCAGCATTCAGCGAGTTGGCATGAATCAGCAGAACCTGCCTGATATTCCGGCCAAATAACCTGGCCGATTGCTGTTCATAATATTTAACCTTCGATTCCATGTACGAAATATACGTTTCTCCAACCTGCCGGATGCACTTTCGATCGTTGGTTTTTAAAACGCTGTCGTAGGCAGCGGCAAAAATCCATTCGGCATTATCAATAGTAACCGGCGCTTCTATATAATTTTTAAGGTGCAGGTATCCGGCCAACGAGTCCGCTTTTGCTTTATTATTTCCACGATGCAGGTATGGATGCCTGAAATAGGTCAGTGATTTATGGTATTCTGCCAGGAGTGAGTTAAGCATTGGCTCATTCTTTTCTATATCACTGATGAAGTCGTTGTATGAAACAGAATTATAATCAGGATGTGAGAAAGTGTGATTCCCAAGATCAAAACCTTTATTGAGCCATTGTCGCAACAAATTAAAACGTGCAGGATCGAACCCGCCCGAATTATAAACCTTCGATAAATTAACGAACCCGGTGACCGGGGCATTCTGATTGCTGAGGGCCGTAAGCAGTCGATCTGTTTTCTCAATCACTGTATCGTTGCTATATAAATTCATCCGTACAAATGGCAAGTCGTCGATGGTAATGGCAACCATCTTTTGCTGTGCAAAAAGGCAGGAGGTTACAAGGGGAAAAAGCAGAATGAAAATGTATTTCATGCGATTTATTGATTTGTACAAATTATTGGATTTGGTAAACCCGGCGCCAAAAATCAGTATTAATCCGGTGTAAAACAAGATAAAATTTACACTTCAGCGAATCGGCTTTTATACCCGTGAATTATTTCAGGGATTTCCTGAAAAGTTTTAATCATGAATCTGTATAATTGTAAAAACCGAGACCACTATTTTGGTTTTGGTTCTATCATGCCGGGGTCCAGGTTTTCGGTGGGTTTAAAAAAATGATGGTTCCCACATCTACCGGTGGTCCTTCATATAATTCTACAACCTGAAGCCCTGCCCGGGAGGCGAAGGATTTTATTTGGTCCTTTTCCTTAAAGTAATTCAGGCTCCCGCAGACAAACAGTTTATTTTTAAACAATCCGCATACACCCCCGAAAAATCCATGCTCAAAACCCTCGAGTCGGATCACAGCAGGATCGACAAAAAGAACCTCTGCTTTTTGTTTTTTCAGCGATTTTTCAATGCCCCGGTCGCTGGTAATGAATGAATTGTCTGGCAAAGCAACGAGGCTGCATCTTACATAACCCTGCCTCACCGGTATCAAAGTAATGTCTGGATTCAGATCCCTGATCGCCGGATCGCTTATGCCCGGATGTTGAATGATAAACCTTTCATTGACAAGAGAATTATATACGGCTGTTTCGGGGTACTTTCTGCCCACGGGTATGGTGCCTTTCACGAATTGGATTGCGTTTTGGGCTAGTATATTCAAATAGGCTTCCGGCAGGTTGGGCGCTACAATCAATCCAGCAGGAGTAGGGCAGAAGAAAATATCGGGATGCCAGGAAATGGCGTTGTACGTGATGTTTTCAGTGGCAAATTCAACCACCTGCCCCAGGTGCGACAATGTGAGCCTGGCCTGGGCGGGCATACGCCGGTCACATAGTATCAACATGGTATTCAAAGCCTTTCAGTTCAGCACTTTCGTTAAAAATAACCTTCCGGAAACTTTCGAGCAGTAAATTTTTATTAACAGCCTTATAGCCGATGGCAGGGTTTCGCATTCCGTTGGCTACTGTAATCACTAGCTGGTTGCGTTTCCCGTTGGGGAAAGCCATATTGCTAAATTTGCTGTTCCATATTTTTGAGAATACCATTTCGCCGAAAGCAACCTCAAATGGTCCGGCCACCAGGCTGCTGCGATCGAGCAATCCTTCGGAAGGATGCAACCCAATACGCAGAATTTTTACATCTGCTTCAATAAACAGGGGCACAATGTCAGCAACCTGTTCAATAGCCTCGCTGAGTGGGAGAGGTGCGTATTTCCCTTCGAGGTATAATTGTTCCAGTTCCGTGTTTTTTATAACCAGGGTAGGATAAATACGGGTGCAGGCGGCTCCCAGGCGAATAATTTCTTTTGCCGTAAACATTGATTTTTCAGGCGTATCGCCCGGCAAACCGATCATCATCTGCAACCCGAGTTTAAATCCATGATCCGTGATGAGTTGCGATGCAAGCGCTACCTGGCCGGAGGTATGCCCGCGGCCTGCCAGTTTCAGTACTCCGTCATCGAGTGACTGGGCTCCCAGTTCGATGGAAGTAACATGGTATTGTTTCAGAAAACTTAGTATTTCGGGAGTAATGTAATCGGGGCGGGTCGACAGCCGTATACCTTGTATGCGGCCCGAATTAATAAAGTTCTGCACGCTCCCCAGGTAGGCCTGTTGCTCTGCCAGCGGAATACCCGTGAAGTTACCGCCAAAAAAACCAATTTCAACTTCGCCTTCTGCCGGTATGGTAAGCAGGTGCGCATTTATTTTACGGATCACCTCTTCAACTGAGGGCGCACATTCGGCCCCTGCAATGCGATGCTGGTTGCAGAAAACGCATTGGTTCGGGCATGCCTCTTCGGGAATAAAAACGGGTATGGTATAGTGACGTTGCTTCATAACAGGCAAAGATAGCATTATTGGAAAGCAGATAGATTGTAAGGTTGCTCGGCTGGGCAAAAGATGATAAATTATTGCTTTATAAACCGGAAGGTTTGCTTGAAGTTTCTGCCGGAAGCGGTTAGTAAATAAATTCCATTTTTTAACCCTGAGGTATCCAGTTTGAATTGACCTGTAGTAACATCTATCTTACTTTCAAACAGAATGCGCCCCTGGATGTCGGCGAGCGTTATGATAAATTTGCCGCGGCAATTTTCAGGCAGGCTTACCGAGATCCATTCATTTCCCGGATTAGGGAAAAGCCCGGGGTTTACTGATTTCGGTTTGTAGATTCCGGTGATGCTGACCATGTTTATTTCCTTGAAAACGTTGCCATCGGAAATGACAATACTGCCTTTTTCATCAAAATATCCTGCTTTGGTAATAATATAGTCGTACGCGCCTTCAGCCAGGCTTCGGAAAGTGACAGCACCATAGGCATCCGTAATTTTCACAATTCCTTGCAGGCTGATGCTTGCACCTTCAAGAGGAATATCCCCGCTTGTCACGTAGAAGGATGCATCGTAAACATACCGATTCAAAATAATCTTAGTTGTTTCAACCTGGGCCATTACTTCGAAGGACTGGTTTTCGATGCTGATATAACCGGGGTACGAAACCGAGTAGGTATATGTGCCCAGCGGGTACCGATCGAAGGAAGCCAGGCCATTGTCGTCGGTGTACAGCGTAACTCCTGCAAAGTTCACAGCAGCGTCTTTCAGGGCGTTCATATCCTGGTCGTTCACAAAAATATCAATCCGATGGGCATCTGCGATCTCAATTTTTACAGGTACCAGGTTGGTGGCTATAACTGTAACTGTGCCGCGAATGATGGCTTTCGACTCATCGGCAGGTGTAACTACATACGGATAAATGCCCTGTGAGCAAAATATAAGTACTCCACCTATGGCAGGATCGTAGGCATATTCGTTTCCGTCGAACTGGATAATGGCATTTCCCAGGTAAGTCCCCCAGCCCCCGTCGAGGGTAAAATATACGCCGGGGCTGGCCATGGAAACCATCGCTGCGTTAGTACCAGGTCCCTGGATAACAGGAAATAATTGAACAATTCCTGCACTGCTCATGCTATTTGCGGATGCGCATAAATTATCAATTGCCGGAGAAGGATGTGTTGCAACAGCAGCAGCCATCAGCTGTGGTGCCGGAATAAACTTAAGTACCGAAAAGCAAACCAGGATGATAAGGTATAGCCGCATGCCGGATGTATGGTTTTTTCAAAGATACAAAATTTGAGATTCTGAGCGCTATGCCCGGGCACCTGTACAAGCCATACCGGCTTCACGAAAGAGAATAAAAAAACCGGGGAGAGATTAGCCCCGGTTGCAAGTAGTGTTGAAGGTTTGACAATATAGGAGAATTAAACCTTACCGGCTTTCTTCTCTTTCTTTTCAAGTCTTTTTTCCTTTAATGATTTGGTAGCAGGTTTTTTAACCTCTTTGCTTTCTTTATCCTTCGACTTTCCCATGGCACAAATATTTTTTGATTAAACAAGTAACAAATTTAAGGTAAAATTACTTTCAAAACAAGGGAAAAAATAACTGGGATTTCCCATAGCTGGAATGGGTACCTATTATTTTCAATGCATTGGCCAGTAAGTAGTTGCATATAATTCAGCAATTTTATGAGTGCCATTATTTTTTGAAAACCAGGCTGCTTTTATTTTTTCGCAAGCATTTCCATTGCTTTTACAAATGTTTTATCGGTTCGCAGGAAAATCGGGTAAAATCCCTTCGAATCGTAAAGGTTGCGGGCGATATAGCTTTTCATCAGGTCGCTGATATGCCCCCTGGATGAAACGGTTTCGGCCGCCGGGTATTTTATACCGTTTTTATCGGCGTAAGCCACAAATTCGGCATACATGGCAGGCGTAACTTCAAATTGTTTATCGAACTGGTTTACATCCTTATACTTCCCGAAACTTGCCCGGTTGCTATCGGTATAATCGAATGCGAACTGGTACAGGATGCCTTTATTCACCGACTCGTTATAGAATTTCAACCCATCATTTCTTTCAATCGGAATGAAAACATCGGGCATAATACCGCCGCCGCCATAAACAGTTTTGCCGCCTGGCGTTTTATATTTCAGGGAGTCGTTCAGCTTTATGCTGTCGGCATTTTCGAGTTCGCCATCAGCCATACGGTGATAATACTCCATGTAATATTCTTCAGTGCCCTTGGTATAAGGTTTTTGTATACAGCGTCCGGTTGGGGTGTAATACCTGGCTACCGTCAGCCTGAGTGCGGAACCATCGCTAAGCGAAACCTGTTCCTGTACCAGGCCTTTGCCAAAGGAGCGCCGGCCGATGATGGTGCCGCGGTCGTTGTCCTGTATAGCACCCGCAACAATTTCGCTGGCCGAGGCTGATCCTTCGTCGATCAGCACCACCAGGGGTTTATCTTCCCATAACCCGCCGGATGTTGATTTTGCTACCTGTTTTGGCCGATGCAGGCCCTGGGTGTAAACAATTAGTTTATCGTCGGGTAAAAACTCATCGGCAACAGCAATAGCCTCCTGCAGGTATCCGCCTGAGTTACCCCTCAGGTC
>CALCJE010000061.1 GCA_937965665.1 uncultured Bacteroidales bacterium | reverse complement strand
AACCAACCATATAATGAACCGGTATTCGAGACCGGAAAAAAGCTGCAACCCTGCAATTTCCTGTGCAATTCCCAGTGTAAACGGATTCATAAGACAGCCTGCAAACCCTATGCCTGCACCAATAAAACACATGCTAACACCCACAATGGAATCATATCCCATTGATATGGCCATGGGAACAAAAATGATTACAAAAGCTATGGTTTCTTCACTCATCCCGAAAATAGCCCCAAAAAAGCTGAACATCAGCATTACTATCGTGATAATGATATTATTTACCCCCAGGAACCGGATGAGCCGGTATCGGTTCAGCGAATCACTTTTTTTAAGAAAAGCATACACACCCATATCAATGGCTTTGCTTTCGTTAAGCAACCAGAAAGCCCCACCCAGGATGAGGATAAAAACAATAATTTTGGGTGAGCGTACAAAGCCTTTATAAAATGCTGAAAATATTTGCCAGGTCTGGGGGCTGTTGTCCACGTAATGAAATGAATTTGCTTTTACAACCTCGCTGCTTCCCGAAGAAGTAGTAATTTTTTCACGCTCAAACGATCCCCCGGGTACAAACCAGGTGAACACAGCCGCCAGCAAAATGATAGAGAAAATAATCACATAAGTGTGTGGAATCTTAAATCTTGGAGTCATACATCTAAAAGTGTTTAGTAATTTGGTTTTCCAAAAATACAAAGAAAAATTTGAAATCAAAGATCAGCATTCCTTTAAACACGTGTGGTTGCTGGGTTTACACTTAAGAAAATTGTACCTTAATATGTAAAACTGCATAATAAATTTAAATAATCCTCATGCTACAACCTGTCCATCAGGCGAATATCTCCATAATTTCCTCTTTGCTCATGCCGGCAATGGTGGGATCGGGGGTAACAAATAAATCGGCAAGTTGTTTTTTGCGTTGCTGCAGAAGTAAAATTTTCTCCTCAACGGTGTCTTTCGTAATAAACCGATACACAAAAACATTTTTATCCTGCCCTATACGATGGGCGCGGTTAAAGGCCTGCATCTCGGCCGCAGGATTCCACCAGGGATCGAGGATAAACACATAATCGGCTTCGGTGAGGTTAAGCCCTACCCCACCGGCCTTGAGCGAAATCAGGAATAATTGGGTACTGCTGTCTTTTTTAAAGGAATTGATCACGGTTTCGCGGTTTGTGGTAGCCCCGGTAAGCATGGCATACCTGAAGCCTGAATCAATACAGAATTCCTCTACCAGTTTCAGGTGACGAACAAAAGATGAGAAAATAAGCACTTTGTGGTTTTCGGCCAGCAGGGTAGCAAGGCTTTCGGTAACTTCGGCAAACTTACCGCTGCCGGCCTGCGATGTGGTGTCGACCATCTGCGGGTGGTTTGCCAGCTGCCGGAGCATCATAAGCGAACGCAGCACCAGCACCGAAGCATTGCTGCTGCCTT
Source organism: uncultured Bacteroidales bacterium (assembly GCA_937965665.1). Classification (GTDB taxonomy): domain Bacteria; phylum Bacteroidota; class Bacteroidia; order Bacteroidales; family UBA4417; genus UBA4417. Next base: position 10,540 of record CALCJE010000061.1, on the reverse strand, counting down.
CATTTTCAAATTTTTCAAGAATGCTGTTCCTTATTTTCGATTTCTCCGAATTGTACATACTTTGCTGTTCTTCGGTCATGGCACAAAAAACTGCCGTTTCGGTAAGTTCGGGCAACTCCCTGGCAACCTCCTCTTTGGTACGCCGCAGAATAAATGGCCCAATCATATTCCTGAGCTTCTCACCGGCCAAATCCTCGTGGTTTTTCGACAAAGGCGAAGCGTAATATTTCATGAAATGCTGATAGGTTCCCAGCATGCCCGGATTCAGGAAATTGAACTGCGACCAGATATCGGCCAGTGAATTTTGTATGGGTGTGCCCGTTAGCACCATGCGATGCATGCCCTGCAGGCTGAATACGGCCTGTGCCGCTTTCGAATCGGGATTTTTAATATTCTGGCCTTCGTCGAGAATAATATGCCCGAATACATATTTGCTGAACATGCTGATATCGTTCCGCAAGGTGCCGTAAGTGGTAAGCACCACATCAGATTGCCTGAAAATGCCGGTACTTGCTGCCCTCGCCGATCCAGCGTGTACATACAGCCGCAGCCAGGGGGCAAATCTACGAAGTTCGTTAAACCAGTTGTGGATCAGTGATGCCGGTAATACCACCAGGCTGCAGGCAGGTCTTGAACTTTCAGGGATATCAACCCTGGCTCCAGGTGCAACAGGCTCTACAACTTCAGCTTGCGAAAACAAATCAAGTTGCACGGGTACCACATTTGGCGGCCTGGCAACTGAAGGCATTCCAATTTCATTTACCAGGTTTGTTGCCGGATAACGCGAGGCCAGCAGTGCAATGGTTTGCAGCGTTTTTCCAAGCCCCATATCATCGGCCAGTATTCCGCCTAATCCCTGCTTCAGCAAGGCATGCATCCAGTAAAAACCTGTAAGCTGGTATGGCCTTAGGGTTACATCAGCAAGTGGTGGCAGTTCAACCTGTACCGGTACATCAAGGCTCTCAACGAGTTGCTGAACCGCCGGGTTTGGGATGGCCGAAAGGAGTTTAAAATGATGCTTGCCCAGACGGATTTGCTGGTTTTGTTCGCGGGCATAAAACATGATATCCTGGAAACGCGAAAACCATTCGTCGGGGAGAATCACAATTTCACCGCCCGGCAGTTCATACTCTTTTATGTTATTCACAATATGATGCCTGAACCTGATAAAAGGAATTTTCTGATCATGGATTACCACGGTTCCCATCACATCAAACCAGTCGAAACCAGTGTCCAGCGTGAACTCCAGCACCGGGACCTCAAAAATATATTTTTTTTTGTCGGGCTGATTAATAACAAAACCATGATTATTCAATTCCGCATTGTTTTCAGCAAGCCATTCAATCATCCGGTAATCAGTGTTTGCATGTGGGGCTTGTTCAGCCATTACAAACGCTGCCTCAACTTTTTTCAGGCCCATTGATTTCAGCAATGTTACCTGCGCGTTTTCCCATTCCTTTATCCGTTTGAAACGGTTGAAAATAAACCCGTTTTTATCGGCCAGCAGGGTGGTGAACGATTGTTGCGGGTGGTTGGCCAGTATCATTTTATCCCCGTACTCAAAATGAAGGATCAATGCTTTGCGGCCCTGCAGGTCAGTTTCGAGCGAGAGTACTGCACGTGGTTGCAGTTGAAGATCGTTCACCTGGAAGCCCTCGGCTTCAATGTCGCAACGGTTGGCAATTTTCCGGATAAACGTGCTGAAATACTTATATTCTATACTTTTCGGTATGTTTACAAAATCTTTTTTCTGGAAAGGAATCAGCAGTTTCCCGCTGATCTGCTCCCTGAAACGCAGCAGTTTATTGCCGGCCAGGTACCAGCAGGGTTCATTTACCAGGATTGCATTTTCGGGGTTGTTCAACACCAGTTCGCGATTTGCATGAAATGCCCTGAGCTTATATTGGGTACCTTCGGGGGTGCGGATAAATTTTAACGATGCCTCGGGACTAACACTTTCAATATGGATATGGTCTTCCTCGTAAAGGTTTGATCCGCCTTTGCCATTGTAAAGCGGGATGTTGTTTTCGAGCAGTATCTGGAAGATCAGCGAAAGCTTTCGCTCCACGAAAGGCCTGATCATATCGTCGAGCAGCTTTTTGTCGAGATGGGCAAAAAAGTCCTTTGGTGTTTCTTTTTTCTTCGAAAACTGTTTAATGAGCGCCTGGTTCGAAAATGTTTCGGATAGTTTAAAGAATTCGGATTCGGCAGGTTTTATTTCAGGATACTTGCCAATGTTTAAGCCCGAAAGCCGCTCGTGAACCGTGATAAACTTGTCGTTATCGCGGAAGCAGGAATAAGGCAACACCACGTAACCAAGAGGTTTTACGTACGACAGCAATGCAATTATAAAAATTTCTTTTTCCATCAGGTTTTTATGCACAATCTCTTCGGCCAACATACAGGCAATGCGGACTGCCGCAAATTTACGGGTTATAAAAGAATGTCGAAGTTTAAAACCAGCCGGTGAGGGCATTTTTTTATCATAAAAAAAGCCGGCTATAAAAACCGGCTTTTTCAAAAAATGTCAATAAAGTTTAGTATCCCGGGTTCTGCTGATCAGCAAGTGCCGGGTTGGCGGCTATTTCGCGGGCAGGGATTGGATACACCAGTTTAGGATCGTTGTATGGCATATTACCCACGTTTTGTTTCAGACGTTTCATGTCGTGAAGTTTAAAGCCTTCGTGGGCCAGTTCCAGCCTCCGCTCGTAAAGGATATCCTCGAGGGTAACCGATTCCTTGGCTGTAAGACCTGCTCTTTCGTGAATCGCATTGTAATCGTTCAAAGGGGTATCACCAATGGTGGTACTGAGCCGTTGGTTACATTCGGCGCGGATGAGGTACATTTCCGATAAACGGAACAGGTTTACCAATCCGTACATGGTATTCCATTTGCCCGAACGCCATGCATCATTCCCGATCCAAAACAAGTTGAGCCTTTCATCATCTTCGCTGTAAAGATCGAGGTGTTTCTGCATGATCTCAATATCGCCATCACGCCCGCCATATTCGGTAGTCGACCAGAATTCAGTCATCTGGTTAATACCATCGGCAGCAACAAATTTAGTTGAGAAAATATCTTCTGACGTAGCCTCCTCGTTGTTAAAAGCTTTGGCGTACGTATCAGTTAGAGCATATACGTCCGATCCGATCACTTTGTCGGCAGCATCGCGGGCTTTGGCATAATCGGCTTTTTGCAGGTAAACGCGGGCCAGCAAGGCATTGGCTGCACCCGAAGTTGCATAGTACCCGTTTTCCTCAGGAAGAATAGAGGCAGCACGTTCAAGGTCTGTAATAACCTTTGTATAAACTTCGGCAACGGTATTGCGGCCAACATTATTTTCGGTGCTGATGCCATGTGTAGGAGTAATTACCAGGGGAACACCTAACTGTGTGTTTGCCCCGTTGGGTTCGAAAGGAAGCGCATAAAAGCGTACCAGGTCGAAAAACATCAGGCTCCTTAAAAACAAAGCTTCACCTTCAACACGTTCCCTGTCAGCAGGCTCTACAACGCTGAGCGCTGAAAGAACGTTATTACAAACGTTAATACATGCGTAGCTGCGCAGCCATTGTCCTGTGATATCTCCATTGGCAGCTATGATCTCGTGGTTATAAATTTCGCGTGGGCCATTGTAAGTCCCCTGCCACGAAATTTCACCATCAGCACCTGTAAGCTCTGAGTTACGGAGGAGACAGCCTCCGTAAATTTCGCTGCTCCTGAGTATGGAATAGGCGCCTACCATTACAATTTTCACATTGGCATCTGAGGTGAGGGCTACGCTCTCATCAAGATTCTGATGAGGTTTCAGATCCAGGTTTTTTTCACACGAAGTACCGAGTACCAGCAGTGTGAGTATCACAAATATTGATTTTATCTTTTTCATACGTCTATCTCTTTAAATGATTATAACCCTATGTTAAGGCCTAATGTAATTGAACGAGGCATAGGCGCTGAATAGAAATCAACACCCGAAGTAATATTATCAACCGCGAAATCGGACGAAACTTCCGGATCCCATCCCCTGTACTTGGTAAAGGTGAGCAGGTTTTGTCCCTGCAGGTAAATCCTTACATTGTTCAGTTTGGCTTTGCTGATAAATTTCTGTGGAAGCACATAGGCCAGGGTAAGTGAACGCAATTTGATGTACGAGCCATCCGACAGGTAGCGGCTGTTACGCCCCTGGTCGCCGTTATCATAGCCGATACGTGCTTGCGGAACATCGGTAATATCACCTGGTTTTTTCCAGCTGTTGAGCTGATCGGTAGTCTGGTTATCGTACCAAGCAGCATTGGCAGCCATGTAAGGGTCGCCGGTGAGGTGTATTTTATTGCCTGTTACTGCCTGGAAAGTGAAAGCCAGTTCGAACCCTTTATAATCAAATGTATTTGTGAGTGAATACAGTTTATCAGGAGTCGGGCTACCCAGAATCATAAAGTTAGCATAGCTAAAGTCGCTGGTAATTGAGTCGGGGTTTATGATATTTCCTTTGTCGTCCTTGGCATTTACATACCAGATAGCATCACCGCCATATATATCGCTCCCATCGGGGTTACCACCGGCAATAAAGTCTTTGGCAACGCCGGCATACTGAGCACCATAGAACGCGCCTAACTCTTCGCCCACTTTCACTACATTCATAAAACGGGAACTTCCGGCATCAATAATATCCTGGCCACCCAGGTCAGTAACTTTATTTTTATTAACGGAGAAATTAAAGGTTGCATTCCACCTGAATTCGCCGGTAAGTATGGTGCCATTCAGCGCAAATTCCCAGCCTTTATTCTCAACTGAACCAATGTTCTGGGTTTGGATGCTGAATCCGCTGGTTCCGGGAACAGGTACATCCAGCAGCAGATCTGTGGTTTTCTTTACATAGTAGTCAATTTCACCGGAAATACGGTTTTTAAACAACCCGAAATCCAGACCTGCATCAATCTGGTTGGTACTTTCCCAGCTCAGGTTATCATTGGCAATCTGTGTTGGGGTAAATCCCGGCTCAGCATTGTATGGCGACACTCCGTATAATCCCAGGTGCTTGAAATTACCAATTCCTGCATTACCTGTGGTACCAAAACTGGAGCGTAATTTGAGGAAACTAAAGGTATTGTTATCAGCCATAAAATCTTCCTTGCTGATAACCCAACCGGCTGATAAAGCCGGGAAGAAACCGGTGCGGTGGTCCTTTCCAAAACGCGACGACTGGTCGATACGACCGGCAAGGGTTACAAGATACTTGCTCTTATAATCCATGGTAGCCCTGGCAAAATACGAAAGGAACGCATATTCGGTTATGGTTTGCGAACCTGAGGTTATCTTACCGGCACTGGCCAGTGTCTTCAGATCGTCGGTCGGGAAATTCTGTCCATCAACCCATGTATTATCAACCTGGGTTTTCTGGTATTCCGTACCCAGTACAGCGCTCAGCCCAAAATCGTTAAAGTTTTTCAGGAAATCCAGATAGGATTTTGTAATGAGGTTCTGGGTTTGACCATAGTTTGAAAAACCATATCCATTAATACCCTGGCCAGCGTCAGTCCGCTGTCCGTAACGGCTGTTTTCCTTCATGTTGTAAAGGTCATATCCGAGTTCATTTCTCCATTTCAAACCTTTAGCCAGGTTAAAACTGAGATAACCGTTGGCAACTGTACGGGTTTCGAGTATGCTGCGCTGAGTATCCTCAACATCAATCAAAGGATTGTAGTAAGTTGTAGTTGGAGTCCCGTAGAGTTCGCCTGTAGTGTCGCGAACCGGGGTAATGGGCGACATAGCCACCAGCTGCATAGGTGTGGAGAAAGCATTGTCAGCCGACACCTGCCTGATTTTGGTTTGAGCCAGGCTGAGCGTGAAACCCATATCAATAAAGCTGTTCACTTTATTATCCACATTTAGCCTGCCGCTGAAACGGTCCATACCATTCGATACAATAATACTTTCCTGTTTATTGTAGGACAAGCTGGCATAATATTTCAGCTTTTCGGTACCACCGGAAGCCGAAAGATCAACCATTTGCAAGCTTCCTTTCTGAAATGCTTCATCCTGCCAGTTGGTATTTACCTGCGAGCCCATATAATTTCCTCCATCGTCGAGTATGGCAGCCCATCCTGAATATCTTTTTAAACGGCGTTCAACATGCTGTTGCCAATAATCGTCAACACCACCATAAATCAGAGTTTCGTAGGCATCGGAGTTTTTACCGGCTTCGCGGAAATAGTTGATATACTGCTCGGCATTCATAAAATCACGCTTATGCGAAGGTTGGCTGTATCCGTACTGAAAGTTAACATTCAAACGGGTATCGCCTGCTTTTCCTTTTTTGGTAGTGATAAGCACAACCCCGTTGGCACCCCTCGATCCGTAAATAGCGGTAGAGGAGGCATCCTTCAACACATCAATAGATTCAATATCATTGAAGTTGATACTTGTTAAGGGATCGATGGCAGCACCGGTCTGGTTCAATGCTTCAGTCGAAAGGGGAACACCATCCACGATAAACAAAGGTTCATTGTTTGCGGTAATGGACGATGAACCACGGATACGCATACGGGTCTGGCTACTTACCTTACCGTTATTTCCTTCAACAAATACGCCGGCGGTTTTGCCCTGCATAGCCTGCTGAACTGAAGGTACAGGGGTGTTTTTAATCACATTTCCGCTCACCCGCGAAACATTTCCGGTTACTTTCGATTTGATCTGTGAGCCGTAACCAATTACAACTATTTCATCCAGGTTGGTTGCCACCGAAACCAGCGAAACATCAATAACATTCGAAACGCCTACAGTGACTTCCTTTTTTTCCATTCCTACAAATGAAAACTGCAACACTGTACCCTCTTTTTGAACGCTAATCTGGTACTTTCCTTCAATATCAGTAAGCACCCCATCGGTGGATCCTTTTATGAGGACAGTTACGCCCGGAATTGCGGTCCCATCATCGGCTGAGGTAACTGTTCCCGTAATCTTACGGGTCTGCGCGCCCGCTGTGTGAATCAGAAAAAAACACAACAGCGTTAATAAAACGTAGCTTTTTTTCATAAAGTACTGCTTTTGTTGGTTAATAAATTATTTGGTTGGGTAAGCCTTTAAAGTTAAGAAATTAATTGTTTCAATATATCACTTTGACTTAAATTCTAATTATTATGATACTCCAGCATAAAATATCCCTATGAGCCTCAGGCAAAGCCTGAATTTAAACTATAATTCAAAATCACTAAATAATGCCGGTTCGCCGCAAGTTATTGTGGTATAATAGTGTGAATATGCCAATTTTTCATTTGCAACCCAGTTATTGAACCTGCAAAAAAAAACGAAGCTGTCTTGGTTTTGAGACAGCTTCGTTTGTTCTAATACTTCGGTTATAATAAGTAACCTGGTTATTTTACTATCACCATTTTGCTTGTTTTAACCTGATTGTTATAATTGAGGCTGTAGCTATAAACACCGCGCGGTAAATCTTTTGCATTGAAATCAATGGTATGTAAACCGCTTGATTGTTTTGAATTTACTAAAGTAGCTGCAACATTCCCCAAAGCATCATATATTTTTAAACTAACAAATCCATCCTGTGGCAGCTCATAACTGATTTTGGTTACATTTTTAACAGGGTTTGGATAATTTTTGAGTCCGTTTACCAAAGGTTGACGCTCTTTAATGGCAGTGGTGAACGAAGCATATTTAAGCTCAGCTTTCGCAATATTTGCAAGCATAGTTTGCTCATCAGCACCAAGAGCAAAGGCATAGTATACGTCAACTGATGCACCCGGAGCTATGGTAACCGGTGCCTGCGATGTAACAGTTACTGTCCCCAGATCAGGATCAGTATCTGAAGAGGCACACATGGGTTGCAAAGTACCCTTGTTCATCCAGGACCAATAATCGGCATCTACTTCATAACCGTCATACCAAATAAATGAAAAGAGGCTTGTCATTGTTGCCGAAAGGAGTTTAATCCCCAAATTTTCGACTCCGGCACCAAAGTGATAGCGTATTACTCCTTTCGAACTATTGTAAGTAGTAGTATCAACATAACCTCCGGCTAATTGAGGAATTACATCTAATCCGATGTTTGCAGTAATTTCAGTTGCCGCATTATTGGTCACATTAAATTTGACAATGCTATACGCTTCGTTAGTCCACCCATAGGCATTTATTTTTTGCTTTACATCCGGTAGTGATGACGAAGCATCTCTGCCATATGCACCGTAGATTTCATAGTCACTCAATGAAGGAGTAGCTACATTTTTTGTAGCTTCCAAAACAGTGTTAACATCATTATTGAAATCATATACTGCTGCATCCGATGTTCCAACTAAGATTGAAGCACGATCCAGTTGCCTGGTGCCATCAGTTGTTAAAAGCCTGAATTTACCATAACTACTCATGTAAATTTGCATTGCACCTGTATTAACAGTTACCTGCGAATAGCCATTTGTAATGAAGATCAGCATTAAGGCTGCAAAAAAAAGTAGATTTTTTTTCATAGAATTAAGTTTTAAGTTATTTGTTTTGCGAATATAAGAATTTTTGCTTGCATTGATTTTAAACGTAAAAGGAAAAAGTTAGTATTTTTTTTCCTGCAGAGTATTATTTTAAAGAAGCTGCTCCGAAGAGCAGCTTCTTTAATTTGTTATAGCTTAATCCAAACAGCCTGCATGGCATTCGGATTAACAGATGTGATCCAGTCTTCCTGACCGGTTCCATCAAGATTAGCCCGAACAATTTTACCATTAGCAGTTGTATTATGATTTTTTACCCCCCAGAATACTTTGCCTCTTTTGTTATCTATAGCAATTCCCCAGGTTGCTTTAGTACCACAGTCACCGATTTTCGATACACCTGTACCATCATAATTACATGAGTAAATAGCCAGATCGGGCATAGTCGGACCAAAGTCATTATAGGCAGCTATATAAACCTTACCTGTTTCGGTATTTACTTCAATAGCTGTTCCGTCAACATCGGCAATAGGCTTCTTTAAATTCGATCCATCCAGATTCATTGTAAAATACCCGCCGTTATGCCCATCGTCCGGAGCATATTCGTTAACCATGAATATTAGCCCTGATTTCGGGTCGTACTGCATATCGAGAGGGAATTCGAGACCAGAAATGTATGCTTCGGGATTTTTTCCATCCAGATCGCAGCGGAAAATTCCTCCCGGGCTTCCCCAGTAAAGTTTATCGCCTACAATCATTAATGCCTCCGGTGTATTACATAGTTCCTGCCCTGGAACAGTAGCATCAAGAATCTTTACAGGATTGGTACCATCAGCATTAAAACGATAAATTACATTGAGTGTATAATCAGAAACATATACTTTGCCATTTGCAGTATCCGCAGCAATACCATAAGGTCTTGACCAGGGTATTGACGCAAAATCTTGTACTACAGGAGCTTCACCATTTAAAACAACGAAATGAACGCCTCCGTCAGGAATCCCTCTGGTAGTAAAATAAAGAACCTGGGTAAGCCCTGCATTAGGATCTTTGATAGTAATGGTCTGTTTTTTAACCAGCTGGTTGTAATACACATCATTTACAGCCGTACAGGTAAGTGTTACCGTATATTGACCATATGTATCATAATGAACCACAGGGTTAGCTTCAGTTGAAGTTTGCCCGTTGCCAAAATCCCATAAATACCCGGCAGCATTTAAGGATGTATTGGTGAACGTTACATCACAGGGAGCCTTACCACTATTACTTGCACTGTAGGTAAAATTTGCTACTGTGCTTGCCGGAGGATTACCTGTTTCGTATTTCTGGCATCCCGACGCTATAAATATTGCCGGGAGCAGCATGAGAAAATATAAAATGTGTTTTTTCATTTTCGTAGTTTTAAATAATTTATTAATAACCATCATTTTGTGTCATCAAACTATTGGTTTGAATTTCGCTTAGCGGAATCGGGAAGAGGGTATATTTTTCATTTATACCTAACACAGCAACAGCCCTTTTGGTTCTGACCAGATCAGGCCAGCGCTGACCTTCGAATACAAACTCGTGGCGGCATTCATTCTCAATAGCGAGTTTCAGAGCAGGAATATTATCAGCCGTGGTATTTTCAAGACCTGCGCGCTTGCGAATTACATTAATATCAGCCTGAATGCTTGCAACATTTCCGTTGGAATAAGCCATAGCTTCAGCCCGGATAAGATACATCTCGGCAAGCCGAAGCACATATACATGGTCAGTCCCTCCCGAAACATCCTTATATTTAAATCCATAGGGCTGTTTGGTCACTGAATCATAAGCAAATGAAGCTGCTAACCTCTGCTTATCAGCTGGTTCGTAACTTTGGATTAACTCAGCTTCAGGGGCAAACTCATACCTGCCGGATAAATTCCGTGAGAAATAGTATTGTGCCAGACGAGTGAAATTTTGAGCATCAAAAACCACTTCAAAAATGGATTCATTTGTGTTATTCTTTGGATTGAACAAACTTGCGTAATCCGTTGCCAGGGCATAACCGGCACTATCAATAACGTAACTTGCTTCAGTTATTGCGAGATCTGCTGATGGCTGATCGCCTAAAATCTGAAAC
>CALCJE010000060.1 GCA_937965665.1 uncultured Bacteroidales bacterium | reverse complement strand
AATCCTGAACAGGCATAGCAGCGATGGTCGCATCTTTTTTACAATCGCTGCCACAATGCCGGCAGGCTAAGTTGCAACGCAAGGTGCTTTCCCAAAGGATATAATTGAGCGAATGGATTTTGGTTGTATTCCGCTTAAAGCGCGAATGAAGTTCCAGTGCCAGTTTTTTCCTGAAAGCGATGTCCGAAACGCTCATTTTTTTGGTTTCAGTGCAACGTTAAAAATTTTCCGGGTTTCTCCCTGGTCCCAGTTTCCGCTGCCGCCGGAAAATACAGGGTCTTTAAATTCAACTACCGTATCCAGCGTTTGAAATTCTCCATTGGCTGATCCGTCGGTATCAATAAATTCAATTTTATAAGTTTGCGATTCCGGGAAATCCTGGATGTCAACCTGGTAGTTTCCATTGCTTTCGCTGTATGCCGAATCATAATACCTTATATTGGTATCCAGCTGCATCCTTATTTTTATATCCGGCAGAGGTGTGTTAGTTTCTGCTGATACAATTTTACCTTTTACAATGAACCTGGCATGTGGAACCCCATATTCGGTACCACCAATTGGTTCGCAGGATGTTGCGAAGCCCAGCAGAGCCATCAAAGCTGTGATGATAACATTATAACCGGAAAGGAATTTGTGTTTAATAATTTTCATTGAATACGCTTTATTTTAGAAATTGATATCCATTGGGAACCTGTGTACCGGCCGGTTTTTAGTCTCCAGCTGAATTCCATCTTTAAGGGAAGTTTTTCGTTACCGAATGCGAATTCCAAAGGTAATCCGGATTTTTAAAAAAGGAACTTTTCTTTGTTAATTTCAATAAAATAATCTTCGCAGCAAGCATATAATACCCTATCAGCAGCTTTGATTGTTCCGGTTAAATTAAAAAGGTCTTATTTGGCAACCAGCATTAAGCCTGCAGATTATAAAAATACTACTGCTTTTTCTTCGCTATTGATTGTCTTAATAGATCAGTTTAATCCCCAATCCGCAATCAACAATCCGAAACCCGCAATCTTACTGACCGCTTCCGCGTAATACCGTCAACAGGGTGTAGGCCAAAATTTTTATATCCATAGCCAGCGACATATTTTCGAGGTAAAGCAAATCATATTTCAGGCGCTCAACCATTTGATCAACATTTTCGGCATAACCATACTTAACCTGTCCCCAGGATGTTATTCCGGGCTTTACTTTCAACAGCAACCGGTAATGTGGGGCGCGCTGGGCAATCTGGTCGATGAAAAACTGCCTCTCCGGTCTGGGACCTACCAACGACATATCGCCTTTGAGTATCGAATAAAACTGGGGTATTTCATCAAGCCGGGTTTTACGCATAATGCGACCGAAAGGAGTAATCCGGGGATCATTTTTGGAAGAAAGCATAGGCGTTCCATTTTCAGCATCTACATACATTGATCTGAATTTTGGAATCATAAACAGTTTTCCACGTAACCCAACGCGCTCCTGTTTATAAAAAACCGGACCTTTTGATGACATTTTTACACCGACAATGCAAAACAGGTAGACCGGCGAAAGCAATACCATGGCAAGTGACGAAAGAAATATATCCAGAACGCGTTTCAGTGTCATCTGCCAGGGCGGCATAAAATCGAAGGACATCTGGATGAGCGGCGTCTGGTAAATTGACGTAGTTTTTACAGTACCAAGTAGGAAGTCTTGCATATCCGGAATTACTTTTATGATCACATCGGTATCTTCAATCTCGGCAATTATCTGTTCTATGGTTCGGTGTTCCGAACGTTCGGTGGCAATTATCACCTCTTCGATTTCCATTTCATTGATCAACCTCTGAAGGTTGGAAAAATGCCCCAGGTTGGGGATGAATTTTTCCAGCTTATAGCTCGGATACTCAACGGCATGCACAAAGCCAACAAACCGGTTGAATGATGACTTAGGCTGGCTCATTATTTCGTTATAAATAGATATTGCATTGCCGTTACTTCCCACGATAATGGTATTGAATCCGATAATATGGTTGCGGAGCTTCAGCAGGTTGCGCGAAGTGAGTATTAGCCTGAATGTAACAGTAATGAAAAAATGCAGCAGGAACAGGTTGATGAAAAGATGGTAATAGTCGGTATAGGTTTTTATTACATCGTCGAGAATGAGCGCAAAAAATATGATGGTAACCCCGATAAGCGAAATTAAAAGCGTTTGCCCGAGTTCGCGCATGCGGGCTTTTCGGTAAATGTTATGATAAGAGCCTGAAATGGTATATAACAACAGCCAGAAACCAGGAATAAATATTAAACCGGTGTATAATTTCCTATCGCTGATTACACTCTGAATAGTTTCATTTATCGACTGCAGCTCAGCGTTCTTGCGCAGGAAGAAGAATATACTCCATGCGATAGCAGCTGAAAGCAGATCAGCCAGAATGAATTTTAATATCTGTGCTTTTTTATTCATTAACAGTCAATTAAACCAAGGTAGCTGAATAAAACCAATAATTAATTAGAATTTACTTACTTATAAAATTTACAAAATTACATGTACTGTTAATGAACAGCTCATGCAATTGTGTTTGATGAAAACCATCAAGGTTAAAAAAATCAACACAATTGCATGCGCTGTATAATTTTAACCTTAACGGGGCAGTTTTTCGTTTATTAAGTGTTCAACTTTCTCCAGTATCTGGTGTGCTACTTTTAATGCCTGGTAGCCATCAACAATGGTAACTTCAGGCGTTGTATTTTCGATGATTGCGTTGGCAAAACTCGACAATTCCGATTGTATGGCGTTGCTGGGTATTATAGTTGGCCTTTCGAAAAATACCTGCTTGGGTTCTTTGCCGTTTCCAGGTTCCAATACAGGCAGGAATGGATTCACTTCGCCTTTGGGTAAAGGTTTCAGGAAGGCAACCTCAGTTTTTTTATTCAGAAAATCAACCGAGATGTATGCATCGCGCTGAAAAAACCTGGCCTTACGCATAGGATTCAGGGATATACGGCTGGCAGTGAGGTTTACCACACAACCATTATCGAACTCGAGCCGGGCATTTACAATATCAGGAGTATCAGTGATAACGGCCACACCGCTGGCACTTATTTTACGCAGGTTGGCTTTTACGGTATTAAGGATGATATCAATATCGTGTATCATCAGGTCGAGTACTACCGGCACGTCGGTTCCGCGTGGATTGAAGGTGGCGAGACGATGAACTTCAATAAACATTGGGTTTTCAATGAACGGGCGGGCGGCAACCATGGCGGGATTGTAACGCTCAACATGACCAACCTGAACTTTTACATTGGCTTCGCCGGCTATTTCAATCAGGCTCAGTGCTTCTTCGGGAGTTGTAACTATCGGTTTTTCGATAAATACATGTTTAAACTGCTTCAAAGCACGGGCTGCCAGCTCGTAATGGGCAATGGTTGGGGTAACTATGTCAACAACCTCTACTTCACTTATTAATTCGTCAATGGAATCAAAATTCCTGATTCCAAATTCTTTTGAAACCGCGTGAGCATTTTTTGTATCCGTATCAAAGAAACCGGCAAGTTCAAATTCCGGGATTTCCTTTATACATTTAATGTGAATTTTACCCAGGTGTCCGGCTCCAATAACTCCTATTTTTAGCATATATCTGATTTTTGTGCAAAAGTAGAAAAGCCACCCGGATAAATGATAACTTTTAACGTAGTTTTAAAATATGTTAATGCGTTAATGGGGAATCATCTTCAAGAAAGGTTGCATGGGATCGTAATTTTTTAAGATTTTTTTTTACAGAAAATCAATACTACCTTCATCAGCCCGGCAAAGTGATAATAATTTTAAACTTAATGATTGTAAGTGCTTGAAGGTGATTCTATTTTTTTACTTTTGCCAAGCGAAACAGATTGTTACAAGTTAAGCCTTTTATAATACAGGTTGCTGATTTTGCGACAGTTGAACTACCAATGATCATAACATTTTAATCTAAAACTCAATGAAAAACACTGCTTTTACACACATTCATGAAGCGCTTGGAGCAAAAATGCTTCCCTTCGCCGGTTATAATATGCCGATACAGTTTTCAGGTATTAACGATGAGCACGAAACTGTTCGTACCAAACTTGGTGTTTTCGACGTATCGCACATGGGTGAAATATGGGTGAAAGGTCCTAAAGCACTGGAGTTTATCCAGTATGTAACTACCAACGATGCTTCGGTACTTTACGATGGCAAGGTTCAGTATTCATGTTTTCCGAACGGGAAAGGCGGTATTGTTGATGATTTATTGGTTTACCGTGTTGATGCTGAAACCTACCTGCTGGTTGTGAATGCATCGAATATTGAAAAAGACTGGGCATGGTTACAGAGCCAGAACAAAGCGGGCGCGGTATTGTATAATGCATCCGACGAAATTGCGCAGTTAGCTGTTCAGGGTCCGTTGGCTTTGCAGGCAATGCAAAAACTTACAAGCACTACAGTTACCGAAATGGAGTATTATACTTTTAAAAAACTTGATTTTGCAGGTGTAAAAGATGTAATATTTGCCACAACGGGTTACACCGGATCGGGCGGATGCGAAATTTACATGGCTAACGAAGATGCTGAAACCATTTATAATGCAGTGATGGAGGCAGGGGCTGAATTCGGTATCAAGCCTATCGGACTGGCTGCCCGCGACACACTGCGCCTCGAAATGGGTTTCTGCCTGTATGGAAACGATATTGACGATACAACTTCGCCTATTGAAGCAGGTTTGGGTTGGATTACCAAATTTACTGACGAAAAAGATTTTATAAATAAAGACATTTTCCTGAAACAAAAAGAAGAAGGCACCACGCGTCGCCTGGTAGGTTTCGAAATGATCGACAAAGGTGTTCCTCGTCATGGTTATGATGTGGTAGATGCCGAAGGCAATAAAATTGGCGTGGTAACCAGCGGAACCATGGGCCCATCGGTTAAAAAAGGAATCGGGATGGCATATGTACCTAAAGCCTGCATGAAATCAGGAAGCGAGATATTTATCAGCATACGCGAAAAAGCACTGAAAGCGCAAGTGGTTAAAATGCCGTTTTATAAAGCATAATTTTTTAAGCATTACTATTAAAGCGCAGCGTTGATTAATTTCACGCTGCGCTTTTTTTTACCTTTGTTTCATGAAACAGATTGAAGTGATTTTATCACCGGTTTTATTTGATTTCAGATCGATACCCGATGATTGTATTGTTGTTATCATAGATGTGTTGCGGGCAACTACTGCTATTTGTGCTGCTTTCGACAGCGGGATTGAGACTGTAATCCCGGTTTCTGGTCTCGAAGAATTACTGGCGTTGAAAAGCAAGGGATATCTTACAGCAGCTGAACGCGATGGCAAAAAAGTTGGTTTTGCTGATTTTGGTAATTCCCCGACAGTCTTTTTAAAAACCAGCATGGCTGGTAAAGTGCTAGCATATTCAACCACAAATGGCACACAGGCTATTGAAATGGCCAAACCGATGGGCAATATCCTGCTTGCTTCGTTTGCAAATCTGGAAGCAGCCTGCGAATGGCTCAAAAGCCAGGATAAAGATGTTGTGATACTATGTTCAGGCTGGAAAAATACGGTAAGCCTCGAGGATACACTGTGCGCAGGCGCAATAGTAGAATACCTTGCGGGAAATTTTGTATCGGTTTGCGATGCTTCGAGGCTTGCTCTTTCGCAATGGATAGCGTCAAAGGATAAACTACGTGAAACGGCTGAAAAAGGCAATCATTACCAGCGGCTCGTCGGGCTAAAACAATGGGATGACTTGCAGCACTGTTTCACGCTCAATACTTCGAAATCAGTTCCTTGTTGGGATGGAAAGGGTTTCAGGAATTTTTCTGCCTGATTGTTTTTCACTCCCTTTCAGGATGCTTTTAATAGATCAACTGTGCTGCCATCATGCTGTCGGGCGAGTGACCGAAATCGCGCACTTTGCATTTTTTAAGAAAACATTTGGGTTTTGGGCAGATTTCACACTCTTTTTTACCAGAATGAGGCTTATGCAGTATGGCGCATAAGCATGTTCAGGCGTTTTATAACCGGCAGGTTTTTTCTCACTTTTGCCATACAGATGCAAAGTGTAATTGTTGGCTGGCAGGTGTACGATTTAACACATGATCCGCTTTCGCTGGGATTGATCGGGCTCTCAGAAGCCATTCCATTTCTGGCGGTGGCCTTGTTTGCCGGTCATTTTGCTGATATTATCAACCGTAAGCTTATTATTTCCATTACGGCTACAGTGTACGTGGTTTGTGCGGTTTTCCTGCTGTATATGAGTTTTGTAATGCCCTCCTTATACCATACAGCCGGGGTATTGCCGTTGTACATAGCCATTTCAATTACCGGGTTAGCCCGGGCATTTTTTTACCCGGCTCAATCGGCATACATGGCCCAGATTGTACCACGCAATTTATACGCCAACTCATCCACATGGAACAGCACCATTTGGCACATTGCAGCCGTTTCGGGACCGGCAGCCGGGGGATTGGTATATGGTTTTGCAGGAATACATGCGGCTTTCATCTGTGTTGTATGCTTTTCGGCTTTAAGCCTTCTGTTTTTCTATACAGTAAAATCGGTTCCGTTACCGGAACGTACGGCTGGCGAAGGCATTTTAACAAGTTTGTCGACCGGTATTAGATTTGTATTTGGTAACCAGGTGTTATTAGGTGCGCTTGCGCTTGACATGTTCGGCGTGCTATTTGGCGGAGCCATTGCATTATTACCTGTATTTGCCTCCGAAGTATTGCATACCGGGCCGCAGGGACTGGGGTTCCTGAGGGCAGCACCTGCATTTGGAGCAGTGTTCATGGCGTTGATTCTTGCTTATTATCCGCCAGTGCATCGTTCGGGAATAAAGCTTTTATGGGCTGTTGGGGGATTTGGTGCATGCATCATTTCTTTCGCTGTTTCGCGAAATTTCTATTTGTCGCTGGCACTGCTGGCACTCAGTGGGATGTTCGATAATGTAAGTGTTATTATTCGCGGAACCATCCTGCAGATGTATACCCCCGACGAGATGCGCGGGCGGGTAGCTTCTGTGAACAGTTTGTTTGTAGGGTCATCGAATGAACTGGGATCGTTTGAGTCGGGGCTGGCAGCCCGAATCATGGGGCTTATTCCTTCCGTAATATTCGGAGGTGGAATGACCGTGATGATTGTGCTTGCAACAGCCGGGCTCGCTCCAAAGCTGAGGAACATGGAAATTAAAGGAATGAAATAGGCTTGAAAGAGTAAACCTTTCTAGTAAAAGGATGCTGGCTGAAAGTATTCCGACTGATTTTCTTAATCGATAATAAATTTCCCGGAAGCAATCAGTTTGGTTTCCGAATTTATAGAATAATAATACAATCCTGATTTTAATCCCTTTCTATTGAAAATAAGTATGTTGGTATCGGAATGAATGTTGGATACTTCTTTCCCCCGGGCGTCGAAAACTGACAATTCTAAATTTTTATTCTTATAACCTTCTGTTTCGAACCTGGCTGACTCATGCACCGGGTTTGGGCTGATGATTGCAGAACCGACTTCAGTTTTTTTTTCAGTGTTTCCTACAGTTTCAACACAAGGATAATCGGCATTGTTATAAACTTTCACGATGTTATCTTCTGTAAAGCAGTTGAGTGTCGGCGCTGTATCAGTAACAGCGGTACATGAATAAATGCCAGCCGAAGTCAGCCCGTTATCGCTGCCAATCTCTGCAATCCAGTTTTCCGTAAAATAGCCGCTTGCTCCAGTGCCTGAAAATTGAAATTGTTTTCTTTTTTCACCATTCATCAGCCAGATATCTTCAATGGCATTCAGTTTCATAGTATACTGGCAATTGTTATAATACCCGGTGAAATCATCGTTTACAGTGAGGGTAAAATCGTAAAGCAGGTGTTCGTCCGTTGACCCAGCTTTAATAATGGTAACTTTGCCAGTTACGGTTTCACCTAATGCGGCTTCATAGCTCCAGCCGGCAGCTTCAGGCGAAGTTGCTCCCATTAGTTTTTTAAAAGTCTTGCCATTTATCAGGGTATCACCTGATATTTTCTGAAAATGAAAAGTAAAGGTGTTTGGCGAAACTTCAACCAGGTTCGACCAGCGGTTGTTTTCTTTAACCAATGTTTGCGAAAGGGCAGGGGCCACCACACACAAAACAAGTCCTGCAAGTATCAAAATTCGTGATTTCATAAAAAAGGTATAAAACTTAAATGATTCAATTCTTAATTGGACCGTTTCCCGAGATGAAAGCTCAGATAACCGGTAATGAATACATAGTTATCCTTGCTAAAAGCCATAATGGGCACAGGTTTTGGAAATACGTCAACCGCTGCCCCGATTTCGATTGCTTTAATACGGTCATTTTGAGAACTGAATTCAAAATTAAAACCTCCTTTGGCGTATAAGCCGGGGTAAATTTTAATTTTACTGAAACCGCTCAAAATGGGGCCGCGGCCATATATATCGCTGAGATCGTTAGGATTAGCGCCTATGTAAGGAAAATGCTTTTCGGGATTGTATCGTTCGAGGTTGGTTCTTTCAACGATCAGCTGGTTGTTTTGAACAGAATAATAATTTATGTACAGGTAAGTTGGTTTTGCCAGTCCTATATCAAGCCCTCCATAATAAAACCCCCTTACTTCAACGCCACCCCAATAGGGTTTACGGTTAAGTAAATGCTGTTTCCCGATACCGGCGCGGATGATAAAAAGGCTATTTAGTTTGCCATACACATAGCTACGCGGATTTGGAAAATTTTCGTTGTAGCGCCTTACCTGGTTAGGGGCTTTCATCTCAAGGAGATCGAATTCGAACATGCGGTTCTGGTAGTAGGTTTTATTGGTTCCGAAACGATACCCGAAACCATATCCCAGGGTATGCAACATTATGCTACCCGATTGTTCTTTCCGCATCAGGAAACCCATATCAACAGTATCAGCCTCAGCAATATCCTGTGCCCTTAAACATAAAGGCATTAGAAGTGTAATGGCAATAATGATGATTGCAGGGTACAACCGCATATGTTGTGCTTTAAAATAATTAACAACGAAGCTACGGTTTGGTTGCATGTAAATAATTGGGGAGATGATGCCTAAACCAGTAAATTACTTGTTTTCGACACGATACTGCTTGTATTCGCCATATGCAGCACATTGATCCGATGAGCTACACGACGAAATGATGATCGTGAGAATAACTATAGTTGCGAGGAGCGCTGCTATTTTCTTCATATGACGGAGAGAGTGATTACTATTTTCAAATAAATTTATTACACAAATGTATTCACATTTTGCTTTAGTATAACATACAAAACTGATATTTATTGTATTTTATTAACGATATCAGCTCAAAAACTTCATTTCAAAGTTTTTGAGCTGAATATGTTTGCTTGCTGCAACCACTATCGTAATTTCAATACAACCGGTGATTTTTGTATGTAGTTATAGCAAACTGTAAAAAATATTTACAAAAATTCAATGCTGGCGACAGGTTTGCATGAGCCAATCTACGAAAACTACTAATAATTGATACCCCAGAACCAGGGTTCTTCGGCGGCTTTCCTTTCTTTAATCTGCTGTTCAACAAGCCGGTAATATTCGTCCATGTTGATTTTTTTACCTTTTATTTTCTGGGGCACATCCAGCTCAGTAGTTAAAGGTTTAACGTCAATTTTGTCGGCAGTCATAATCATGGCGCCATTATTAACATTTACTTCCAGTATCATACCGGGGAGCCCTATAAACCTGTCGGGACCAGAACTTACTGGTATATCGAGGGCAAACCACACTTCAATATTTTGTTTCCGCAGTGTATCGGTGAGTGATGCATTCATACAAATGTGCCCCGCAACTTCCTTCATATCATTCAGTATTTTCCATGCCGGTTTTTCGATGGAATCGTGGATGAGGTATGTTTTTCCCAGGAAAGTAACGCCGTCGAAAAGTGTATTCGTCTTGAAATTGCGTTTCATGAAGAATGTCTCTTTCCGGTTACTCCAGCCTTCGTTGCCGGGTTCAGCCTCTTCCTCGGAGTTTTCGTATTTCGATTCGTTTGAATTGAAATGAAGTAAGGTGTATGATTTCCATTCGGAACGGTTTCCCCACATATACATCATCCGGTCGCGTTGTTGCTTGCTGATATAGTCGACCGAAGCCATCATTTTGGCCCAGTTTTGGGTACGGAGGTACCTTATGGTGCCTTCAACTGTCTGCGATTTGAGTTGTTGAGTTGATATTACCAGCAGGGTGGTGATGAACAGGAAAAATACAAGATTTTGTTTTTTCATTATAAGGGCATGTTTTAATAGGGGTTGATTTTATTTTATGCTCAGCATTTGTTTTTACATAAACCTGTTTTTCTGGATTTTATTTTCAAATCCTTTCATGTTGTATGTAACACTTAACATAAAATAGCGGGCAAGTGTATTGGTTTTGCTGGTTTGTACGAAGTTTTGAGATGCATACTGGTTAATATTGACGTTTTTGTTGAAGATATCAAATGCTGCCAGTCGCATTTCGAATTTGCTTTTCTTCCCGATGATTCTGCGTACCGAAGCATTCCATAAAGGCACAGATTGGTCGAGGTTAAAGGTTTCGTTTTTATAAACCGTATAGTTGAAATTGCTTTCGAAAAACATACGGGTTACAAACTGCCATTTAATTGACGAGCGCAAGGTGTAATTATAGTAATCCTGGTCATGATCCTTGTTTTCGTTGTACCTCATTTTGTTAAATCCGCCTGATCCTCCGGCTGTGAATACAAGTTTGGTGCCCGGTGTGATATTCAGGTTTGCGCCGAAATTTATTCCGTTCGATTTAATGTGATCAAGCACATTGTTAATCCGGGTTGGCGAATTGTTGTAGTTTACGCCTGCATTAAAATCGACGGCCAGCTTGGTTTTTATAATCGGTATGTTCGACCACAACCAGGAACTGATGCCAGTACTTTGTTCCATGTTTTCAGGGGTCGAAATGGTTATCATTCCTTTACCTTCCTCAAATACTGAATTCTGGTTATAAACAATGGGGTGATTGGTTATGGTATAATCAACACTACCACCAATGTTAGCAAACGATGCGGGGTTCCAATAGAATAAACCGGTACTTACCGTATGCGAGTTTTCGGGCATCAGGTTGGGATTTCCTTCAACCTGGTAAGCCGGGTTACTATAGTTTTTAATGGGCTGAAGATCGTTGAACTGTGGTGCAGTAATGTTATTGTTATAATTTGCTTCGAGTCTCAGGTGGTTTTTGAACTCATAATTCAAATTAACGTTGGGTGTGTAATTCGGGTACGATTTTGTTACTCCCACACTATCCCAGGGCATACCTTTATCAACTGCATACTGGCCTTTGAGTTGGTATTGTTGAGCGGCAAATCCGACTGAGGCATTTAACCCGTTGAACGAATACCTGAGTACGGTTCCCAGCCTGTTGTATAAAGTAACTTGTTCATAATAATTACTCAGGCTGTCAATTCGCTCCTGGCTTTCGTCAGCATGTACCGGCCTGTTGCTCTTGTTGTTGAGCTCGCTGAAGTTGTAAAAGAATTCAAGGAAAAACCTTTTCGATAAAGGTTCAGAGTACAGGGCCCCTGCCTTTATCTCGTTTATATCCTTGGTATTATCAATAAGCTGCCTGATCTGCTCAGTCGGAGTATTGGCATTTATAAATTTATTGATTGACTTATTGTCTTCGGTTCCATCAGTCTTGTTTACATTGTACCCTCCACTTACTGCAAAGGCGCGTCCTTTCTTTTTAAAGAGATGCCTGTAAATTGCTGCAGATGTAATTTTATAGGACGATAAATCATTATGATTATCAAGATTTAATGAATTGTAAGGCTGAAGGTTGTAATCGGTAAATAACTGGTTATCAAATTTTTGATTGTTATTGGTCGAGAGCCTGAAATTTGCTTTCACAATCAGCCTGTTGCTTGAGTCGAATTCTTGTTCGAAACGGGTTCCCAGGCTATGGCTCGACCTGAAATCGTCGTTTTTCAGCGTGTCATATTTTGCAAAGCTGTTATCGGCATCGAGGAATGTCTGGCGAAGGCTTTTCTGCACAAAGTCGAGCTGGGTCTGGTTGTAAAAATAACTTGAGTTAAACTTGGTGCCTTTATGGCTATAGTTGTAGTTGGTACCACCACCATAGTTTTTAGTTAATCCCTTGCCATCGTAATTGCTTATGGGCGAGTCATCACCAAAAACGATAAACATCCTCCGGCCTGAGCTGTTGAATCCGAAATCGCCGTTATCAAAATCATTGAACGTATTGTTTCCTTTAAATTCACCGTAGTCTTCCCAGTTCACCCCGGTTTGGTTTATGTTATTCCCATAGGCGATGAACGAAAGCTGCGATTTGTCGTTGAAACGGTTATAGTTACCGCGGGCGGCCCAGCGCTCTTCGTTTCCGGCTGCCACCGATAGTTTTCCGAAAGCTCCTTTTTTGAATTCAGCCTTCAGTTCGAGGTTCATGGCTTTTTCTTTGGATCCGTCATCTACCCCGGTAAGTTTCGATTGTTCTGATTTTTCGTTGTAAACCTGCACTTTCGAGATGGCTTCGGCACCCAGGTTTTTGGTTACACTTTTAGGATCATCACCAAAAAATGTTTTGCCATCAACATACAATCGTTTTACATCTTTGCCTTGTGTACTGATATTACCATCAGCATCCACATCCAGGCCGGGGAGCCTGCGAAGCAGGTCTTCCACTGTTGACCCGGTCGGAACTTTAAAGGTAGATGCATCGTACTCCACCGTATCGCCTTTAATGCGAAGCGGGGCTTTTGCGGCCTTAATAACCACTTCCATAAGCATTTGCGAAATGGGCTTCATGTTTACCACCTGCAAATCGTGAATAGCTGCAGGCGAAGGTTTTATAAGTATCTGAAGCGGCAGGTAGCTCATATGCGAAACTTTCAACAGGTATGCACTGTTTTTCACATTGCTAAACGCAAACTCTCCCTTGTCGTTACTCGATGAATAGTTAACCAATGCTGAATCGGCAGGATTGAGTAACATTACGGTAGCAAATGGAATTACCTCGTGAAGTGTATCCTGCAAAACACCCTTAATGGTGGTTCGGGCAGGGTTTTGTGCCTGTGAAAATAAACTCAACAAAACAAATAACAGGGACAAAGCAGTGAATCGAAACTTCATAAAATTTGCTTTAAAGTATAAATAAGATTTGATTTCTGATATTCAAAGTAACGATGAAATAAGGGATTTAGAAGTAATGTAAATGTTTAAAATATGTTAAAATCGGTATAATGGCCTTAAAAGCACTTGAAATCCCAAGCCAGATCGGTAAATTTTACCAAAAGCAATCAGACTTTTTGCAACGTGAACGAAAATGTGGACCCTACGCCGGGCGCGCTACGTACATTAATGGTTTGGTTGTGCGCTTCAATAATATGTTTCACGATAGCCAGCCCGAGTCCCGAGCCTCCCTGGGCACGCGAACGGTGTTTGTCGACCCGGTAAAAACGTTCGAAAAGACGTGATATATGATTTTCCTCAATGCCAACGCCGTTATCCGAAATTTCGACCAGGTAGTTTTCGTCCATGTCGTATACGCTGATTTTAGTCCGGCCGCCTTCAATGCCATACTTAATAGAATTATCAATTAGGTTGGCAAATACGGTGCGGATTTTTTCTTTGTCAGCACGTACCATCATGGTGTCGTGGTAATCAGCTGCAAACTGGAGCTTTATGTTTTTTTCGGATGCCTTGGGTTCAAGAAATTCGAACACTTCCTTCACCAGCGAAATAATCGGGAAATTTGCCAAAAGCGGGGTAGCTTCACCGGTTTCGAGCCGCGATATCACTTCGAGGTCCTCCACTATGGTTATCATCCGTTCAATATTTTTCTGCGATTTCTGTAGATAATCGATATTGACATCCGGGTCGTTGATGCCACCGTCGAGCAGGGTGAGAATGAATCCCTGCATGTTAAAAAGCGGGGTTTTTAGTTCGTGCGAAACATTGCCCAGGAATTCGCGGCGGTACACTTCCATTTTTTTAAGCTCATCAATCTCCTCTTTACGGTCGTTTGCCCAGTTTTCAACCTCCTGGTTCACTTTGCTGATAATATCGCCGTGCATGCTGGCCGGAATGCTTTTCTTGTCGTCCCTGTTCAGTTTTAGCTTGTGTATCGATTTGTAAACCAGCTTGATGCGGTCGTAAATAAACTTTTCGAGTGCATACCGCAATATAAAATATTGAAAAAGGAGCAAAATCACGAACGTTACAGGGATAAGCACGAGCAAATATTGCTGATTTTCAACTCCCAAAAATGCCAGCGAGATTAGCGCGGTAATCAGCGACAGGATTACAGCCAGGATAAAAGCCAGTCGTTTTGGTGACAGTTCGGGCATAGAAATTTTATTGTTGCAATTTGTGATTTTATTGATTGGTACTTACCTGGGATCGAATTTGTAACCAACGCCTTTAATGGTTTTAATATGATCAATACCGGTTTTTTCGCGTATTTTCCTGATATGTACATCAATGGTTCGTTCGCCTACAATAATATCATCGTCCCACACCTGGTTCATAATTTCATCGCGGGTAAATACTTTGTGTGGTTTCGATGCCAGCAGGTTCAGCAATTCAAATTCTTTGCGCGCAAGTTGTATTTCCTGGTTGTCGCGGTAAACCATATAGTTTTCGCGGTTGATTTTCAGGTCGCCGGCTTCGAAAATTTTGGTGCTTTCGCTGGCAGTTTTGAGCCTGCGAAGCAATGAGTTCACTTTGCTCACCAGCAAAGCAGGTTTTATGGGTTTGGTAATGTAATCGTCGCCGCCGGCATCCAGGCTCAGAATTTGTGTAAAGTCCTCGCTCCGTGCAGTGAAGAACACGATAAGCGTACTCTCGAGACCCGGTAATCGCTTTATTTCGCGGCAGGTTTCAATTCCATCCATTTGCGGCATCATTACATCCAGCAAAATAAGATGCGGGGTGTTTTCTTTAGCTTTCAAAATGGCATCACGACCGTTGTCGGAAGTAAGCACCTTGTATCCTTCCTTGCGAAGGTTATATCCGACAAAATCGAGTATATCAGTTTCGTCGTCTACAAGGAGCAGCGTAAAAGCATTGTTATCCATATCGGTTAAATTACTTTAAAAAATTTCGGGTTACTTGCCTCCGGAAGCCGGTTTGTTTTTCTGTAATTTACTGTGCTTCACAATGATGGCGTCAAAATAAAATACCAGCTCTTCTGCTATGTTTGTAATGTGGTCGCCGGCACGTTCCAGTTTACGGATAATCGAAAACAGGTCGAGCAACATGGGTATATCGTCCGGATTATCTTTAATTAACCGACTGATAATCGGTGTGATATCATTATTGATCTTGTCCAGTTTCTCATCCATGCCGAATAAAGTACTTACCATTTTACGATCGTTCCTTTCGAACGAAGCCAGCGATTCCTGGATCATAGATTGGGCCACAAAGAACATTTCGGGAACACGTGTTGCTTCAAAAACCGTGTCGGGCCAGGCTTTATCGGCATGTTCTGCACTTTTGGCAATGGCATTGGCATAATCACCTATTCGCTCGAGGTTATAATTGATTTTGAGCACGGAAAGCAAGAAACGCAGGTCGATGGCTACCGGATTTTGAAGCATGATGATGTTTTCGCAATCCATATCGATTTTGAGTTCGAAGGCATCAACCATTTTTTCGTTTGCACGTACCTCCCGGGCAAGGTCTTTGTCGCCGTTAATAAGCGCCAGCCGGGCTTTTTCCATCTGGCTGCTCACCAGGTTCCACATTTGTATTAAATCATTCTTGAGTTGGTCAAGATTTGTATCGAGGTGACTCATATAATTTCGGATTTACGATTTTTGATTTACGATTTTGTTGGTATTTTTTGATAGGTTGGGATTGATGGGATTGATGGGATTGATGGGATTGATGAGATTGAAGGGATTGAGGGGATTGAGGAGATTGAATTCACCTGCAGCAGGCAGAATTATCAGGTTTCATGATTTGCTGATTCTTTAAAATCCAACATCCCACATCAGCCATTCCACATCCCACATTCAACATCCGACATCCGACATTTCTCAACCAAACCTTCCGGTGATATAGTTTTGTGTTCGTTCGTTCGAAGGATTGAGGAACATTTTTTGCGTTGCATCGTGTTCAATCATTTCGCCCATGTAGAAAAAGCCTGTGTAATCGCTGATCCGGCCGGCTTGTTGCAGGTTGTGGGTTACAATAAGAATGGTAAAACTCTTTTTAAGTTCGAAAATGAGTTCTTCAATTTTTGCGGTCGAAATAGGATCGAGTGCCGATGCCGGTTCGTCCATCAGGATAAGCCTGGGCTCAACGGCCAGTGCCCGCGCAATACAAAGCCGCTGCTGCTGTCCGCCCGAGATCGACATAGCCGATTTTTTCAGATTATCTTTTACTTCGTCCCACAAAGCAGCCTGGCGGAGCGAACGTTCTACGGTTTCGTCGAGTGTGCGGCGATCGTTAATTCCATTTACCCTCAATCCATAGGCAACATTTTCGTAAATAGATTTTGGAAACGGGTTTGGCTTTTGAAAAACCATGCCGATACTTTTCCTCAGTTCATCTATTTTTACTTCTTTCGAATACAGGTTTTGTTCATCCACAGTTATTAAACCTTCGAGCCTGAAATTGCTGATCAGGTCGTTCATGCGGTTAAAAAGCCTGAGGAAAGTTGATTTTCCGCAACCAGATGGCCCGATTAGCGCCGTTACCGAATTGGTATTAAAAGACATATTAATATTTTTTAATGCATGAAAATCGCCATACCATACATTAATATTTTTTGCTTCTGCTTTTATCATTCTGTAGATTAGTGTTTTAAATGTTCGCTGAGTTTAGATGGTTCAAGATTAAGGATTTAAGATTAGGATGAATAATACTGAACCGGTGAAATCTGGATGTTGGCAACAAAATTGCAAATCACTATTCACTTTATATTTCCTGCTAATCCATTTTTACTTTTTTATTCAGGTATCGCCTGAGTAAACTTGCGGCGGTGTTTATAATAAGCACAATTGCAATGAGTACGAAAGCGGTGCCGTAAGCCATGGGCCTGCTTTGTTCCATATTGGTGCCGCTTGTTGCCAGCACATAAAGGTGGTAAGGCAATGCCATCACCTGGTCCGATAAGCTGGAAGGTAATTTTGGAAGGAAATAGGCTGCTACCGTAAATAAAATGGGAGCTGTTTCACCCGAAACACGCCCGATGGAAAGTATGAGCCCTGTAATGATGTTTGGATAAGCCACCGGAAGTACCACCCGCCCGATAGTCTGTAGTTTGGTGGCTCCGAGTGCATAGCTGCCCATGCGCAGGGTGTCGTCAACTGACTTTAATGCTTCTTCTGTGGTGCGTATTACCACCGGCAGGGTAAGTAAACCCAGGGTTAATGAACCGGCCAGGATGGAATCGCCAAAGCTCAGGTAATTTACAAAAAGAGCCATGCCGAATAGGCCAAAAACAATGGAAGGTATGCCTGACAAGTTATTGGTCATCATGCGTATAAAACGTTTGAACCAGCTGTCTTTCAGATATTCGTGGGTATATATTCCTGAAAGTACGCCTATTGGGAAGGCAAAAATCATGCTACCCAGCACCAGGCAACCTGTGCCAACAATGGCAGGAAATATTCCTCCTTTTGTCATTCCATCCTCAGGCATGGAAGTAAGAAATTCCCAGCTGATTACATGCAGTCCCCTGATGGCTATAAATCCAAGTATTGCAAAAAGTATCCCCACAACCAGCAGGCTGATCAGCCCGAAAGTGGTAAATACAATCTTTTGAATTAATCTCTTTTTAGTCACGTTTTTTATTTTTTGGTTTAAATCAGCACTGTCTTGATCTAAATATTCCGTTATCGAAAAAATACCTCTTTAACTTTAAATGTCTGTGTTCAGTCTTCTTTTACAACTTACAACTTACAACTTACAACTTACGCCTTACATCTTACATCCCACATCCCACATCCCACATCCCACATTCCACATTCCACATCCCACATCCCACATCCCACATCTCACATCCCACATTCCACATCCCACATCCCACATTCCACATTCCACATCCCACATCCCACATCTCACATCTCACATCTCACATCTCACATCCCACATCTCACATCCCACATCTCACATCCCACATCCCACATCCCACATCCCACCTAAGCTCTTCGCTCTTTATTCTTTATAAATTCAACTGTAAAGTTTATGATGATGGTAAAGAGGAAAAGTACGATTCCCAAAGCAAACAAGGCTTTAAAATGCATACCGCCATAGGATGCTTCGCCCAGTTCGGCAGCAATGGTTGCCGGGATGGTACGTGCTGGCACCAGAAACGAGTGCGGAATGTTGGAGGCATTTCCGGTTACCATTAACACAGCCATAGTTTCACCAATGGCCCGGCCAATGCCCAGGATTATGGCAGTGGATATCCCCGATTTGGCATAGGGAATTACCACCCTGACCAGGGTTTGCCAGCGTGTGGCGCCCAGGGCGAGGCTGGCTTCTTTCAGCGATTTGGGCGTTGTGCGAAGCGAATCTTCAGTAATGGTTATGATGGTAGGCAGCGCCATAATACCAAGTACAATACTTCCGGCAAGTACAGTTTCGCCTACCACAAGGTTAAACATTTGCTGCACAAGCAGAACAATTACGATTAAGCCAAAAAATCCGTAAACTACCGAAGGGATACCGGCAAGCAGCTCAACCACAGGTTTCAGCAGGTTGCGGATACGCATATCGGCTACTTCGGCCATATAAATGGCTGTAGCTAAACCGAGAGGTATGGCAAAAAGAAGTGCCCCCAGGGTTACCATCAGCGTGCCGATGATCATGGGCCATATCCCATAACTTGGAATAGGATCGGAGGTAGGGTACCAGTATTTTCCGAAAATAAAATCGGAAACAGAAATATCTTTTATTTTTATGAAATGCCCGTTGAAACCTTTGGGTAAATTTTTGCCAGAAACATACATAATAGCACCCGGATTTGCCACTATAAAATCATTCAGTTTTTCTGGCAGGTATTCGAGGTTCGGGCCCAGTTCTTCTTCGCTGTTATAGTTCGTAATATCATTGGTAGTAAAAAGTATGATACTGTCGTTTGCGCCTCCCACCTGCGACCAGTTTGTTATATCCTGGTTGAATATTGCTTTTACCTGGTTTGCATTCAGTTGCTGAACCGGGTTTTGTTTGCTTACCGATATTACAAAATTTTTCTCAATAGGCGAACTGTGAAATAGCCCGATTCCTTCCCTGAACAGGAAGACAATGATTAAAATTACAGTCAGACTGGTGATGGTGCTGCTCGAAAAAAGAACACCTTCAATAAATTTTTCAATTACTTTTCTAAATTTCTTCATGTAGCAGTTAATCAGTTCCTTCAGTATTGCATTGCTTCCTTGATAGTTGGGTTCAGATGGCTTTTAAACTTAACAAACCTACATGAAAAAAAGCTTTTTCACAAACACCAAATGGAAATTTCATGTAGGTTCCCTCTGACCTATGTATTCGAATTATTTGCAGAGGGAATATATCGATATTGAAGCAATATACATAGGATATTTACGGTTAAGTTCTGACTGCGCTGATATGAGGGTTAACAGGATTAAAAAAAGGAAGGTAATCACAGGCGAGTGAAACCTTCCTTTCCAACTTCAACCTCATTCAATCAATCCTGGATTTATTAATTTATTGGAACATAGCCTTCGTTAAGTACTATCTTTTGTCCTTCGGGCGAAAGTATAAACTTAATGTACGGACTTACTGTTTTTTCGGTTGTAGCCAGGTAATAATAGTACAACGGACGGGTGATAGGGTATAGTTTGCTTTTAGCATTGGCTACATTAGGCGCAACATAGGTTTTGCCTTTATCGTACGATACTTCCAGTGGTTTTACCGTTTTTTCGATGTATGCAAGGCCAACATAACCGATGGCGCCTTTGGTTTGGCTTACTGATTGTACAATGGCACCGGTTGCAGGCATAAGCAAAGCCGAGGTGGCAAAATTCTTTTTGTTAAGTACGTGTTCTTTAAAGAATTCGTAAGTACCCGAGCTGGTTTCGCGTGAGTAAACCACGATTTTTTCATCAGCGCCGCCAACTTCTTTCCAGTTTTTAATTTTACCGGTGAAAATTCCTTCGAGCTGCTCGCGGGTAAGCTTTGAAACTTTATTTGCAGGATTAACAATTACAGCAAGTGCATCGTAAGCAATAATGGTTTCTTTAAACGCTTTACCAGCATCGTTCAGTTTCATTTTTTCATCCAGTTTCAGGCTACGCGATGCCTGGGCAATATCCGTAGTGCCACTCAGCAGCGCCGAAATTCCTACGCCCGAACCACCGCCGGTAACCATTATTGATGTATTTGGGTTTTTCTTCATATACACTTCAGCTTCTTTCTGGGTGAGCGGAAGCACAGTGTCGGATCCTTTAATTTTAAAACCTACCTTTTGTGCCTGTAGGTATGGTGCCGTAAGGGCGATTAATGCAATAACAATAAGTTTTTTCATCTTTTAATTTTTTTACAAAGTAAGGTTTATGATATTATGTGTGTTTTAAGCCAATGTTAAGAAATTATTATCTGTTTTTCTAGAATTTGTATTGTACTCTAAGTGTGAAAACATTGTCTTTCAGGTCTTTGGAAGTATCGAGCGTTCTGTTAAGCCCAACTGGTGACAACCCTGTAGTTTCATTTTTAACAATTTCGTAATATGCCATTAACTTTACCTGCGAGTTAAAGCGGTAATTCCAACCAAATCCGATCGTGTTAAATTTGATATCAGCGGTACCCAGGGCAGTGTTTTTGCCAGCTGATGATTTCGACATGATGTCAGCTCCTGATACCTTGGTATTCGGATCGAGCCAATCATATTTTACAACAAGCTGGTTTTTTGTCTGGCCTATGTTCTGGATAAAATAAACATAACCGCCACTTACTTTCCGGATGTAGGTATCATAATTTGGCAGCGTGCTGCCTGATACGCTGGCATTAGTTGTTTTTGCCGAAGGTTGCTGACCTGTTATATATTCAGCGCGCACGGTAGTGAAACCGATAGGCGAGTGAACGCTTAGCTGGGCATCAATACCCATGTACTGACGTTTGGCAAACCCGTTTTTATTCGAGGCGGTTGAGTCAACCAGGCCTGGCTGGGTTACAT
>CALCJE010000059.1 GCA_937965665.1 uncultured Bacteroidales bacterium | reverse complement strand
AAGCTTAAACGCCGGTTGCTTCAACTTCGGGAGCTATTTTTTTAACTAAACCCTGAAGTACACTTCCGGGTCCCAGCTCAACAAAACTTACAGCGCCATCAGCTACCATATTTTGTACAATCTGTGTCCAGCGAACGGGCGAAGTTAGCTGCGATACCAGGTTTGCCTTTATCAGTTCAGGATTGGTATAGGGTTTGGCATCAACGTTCTGGTAAACAGGGCATATTGGCGTATTTACTGTGGTTGCTTCTATAGCTGCAGCCAGTTCAACGCGGGCAGGTTCCATAAGCGGAGAGTGGAAAGCACCACCCACTTTCAGTGGTAAAGCGCGTTTGGCGCCGGCAGCTTTTAAGGCTTCACAGGCCAGTTCAATACCTTTCATGGATCCTGAAATTACCAGTTGCCCGGGGCTGTTATAATTGGCGGGTACTACAACTTCGTCAATCCCGGCAAGTACCTCTTCGGTTTTTGCATCATCGAGGCCCAGGATGGCTGCCATGGTGCTGGGTTCAGCTTCGCAGGCTTTCTGCATGGCCATAGCACGGGCATACACCAGGCGTAAGCCGTCTTCGAATGAAAGGGCTTTGCCGGCAACCAGTGCCGAAAATTCACCCAGGGAGTGGCCTGCAACCATATCAGGTTTGAAATCAGGCAAGGTGGCGGCAAGAATTACTGAATGCAGGAAAATAGCGGGCTGGGTAACACGTGTCTGGCGCAAATCCTCGTCGGTGCCTGCAAACATCAGGTCGGTGATGCGGAAACCAAGAATTTCGTTGGCTTTTTCGAACATTTCTTTAGCCAGGGCATGATTGTCGTACAAATCCTTGCCCATTCCCACAAACTGTGCTCCCTGTCCGGGAAAAACGTATGCTTTCATAGATATTTATTTACGGTTTTAGCGCGCAAAAGTACATAATCTGATCCGAAAGGCCATAGGATTGTGGCTTTTCGCAATAAAAAAGGCCGGGACAACCGGCCTATTTTAATGATATTCAGTATTTTAGTTTCTTCTTCCCAGGAAACGCAACAGGAAGAGAAACAGGTTAATGAAGTCGAGATAAAGTGATAAAGCACCCATAACGGCATATTTGCGCGTCGACTCATGGCCTGCAGTCATTTCAGCACCCATCTTTTTGAGTTTCTGTACATCATAAGCTGTGAGGCCGGTAAAAATGAGTACGCCGATAAAGCTGATCAGGTACTGCATCGAATCACTTTTCAGGAAGAAGTTTACCAGGCTGGCAATAATAATTCCTACCAGGGCCATCATTAAAATGCTTCCAAATTTGGTGAGATCTGTTTTGGTAGTATATCCTGCAATAGCCATAACCCCGAAAGTAAGAGAGGTTACGCCAAAAGTAGTAGCAATTGAGCCCATGGAATAAACGAGGAAAATAAAGCTCAGGCTTAGTCCAACAAGCACTGCATACACCAGGAATAATCCCGAAAGCTGCATGGCGCTCAGTTTCTGAAACCGGAACGACATCAGCAGTACAAAACCTATGGGCGCAAACATGACTATCCAGCCGAACATCGAAAGACCGGTTTCGGTAACCATAAGTTGCAGGATTGATGGTGTTGAAGCTACATAAAATGCAGTAACTGCAGTAATGGCCAGCGCTATAAACATCCAGGTAAATACACCGCTCATAAATGTGCGAACCATACTTTCGTCGCGCATTTTTATTTCAGGCAGGGTATTATATTGATCTTCGTTAAACATAGTTGTTAATTTTATTGATTTTCTGATGCAAAGTTAAAAATATCTTTACTTGTTGATTGTTAACTTTTGCTAATAATATCAGTGCAGCCTCGACCCGATGAGGTGTATAAACTCAGCCCTGGTTTTATCTACCAGGAACGCACCTGTAAAATCGGAGGTGGTGGTTACCGAATTCTGTTTCTGTATGCCACGCATGCTCATACACATATGCTGCGCTTCAATAACCACTGCAACTCCAAGGGGTTTCATGGTATTATTAATGGCATCCTTTATCTGGGTAGTGAGGCGTTCCTGTACCTGCAGGCGGCGCGCAAAAGCATCAACCACGCGCGGAATCTTGCTTAAACCTACAATGCGTCCGTTGGGGATATATGCCACATGCGCTTTGCCGAAAAACGGGATCATATGGTGCTCGCACATCGAGTACAGTTCAATATCCTTCACAATTACCATTTGTTTATAGTCTTCGTTAAACATGGCTGCACGCAGTATTTCCTCCGGGTCGAGGTCGTAGCCGTGTGTGAGAAACTGCATGGCTTTGGCAACACGTTCGGGTGTTTTTTCGAGTCCTTCGCGGCTCGGGTTTTCGCCAATAAGCTTCAGAATTTCACGATAATGCACCGAAAGTTCTTTTATCGTGCTCATGTTGTAAACATCCCTTTTTTCGTACCCGTCCTTCAGGTCGTAATCATCCATGTTGTTTTCAATAATCATGGGTTTTACTATATCGCTGCTCATGTGTTTTGCTGTGTTAAATGATTGTGGTAAAAGGTTTAAAGTGATTTGAATGGTAACCGTTTCGGTTTAATGAAGTTATCGTATCGTTAATTTGAATTCAGCATACCTGGGCTTTACCCGAAGTATTCAACAAAATTGTTTTCAGTTTCGTAAAGCCTGATGCAGTGAAGGCTGGCACCTAGAGCGGCAATGGGTTGCTGCAGTTGGTTCCATATCCCGATGGCCAGGTTTTCGGTCGATGCCAGTTTGCCGGCCATAAAATCTACTTCAAGGTTTATATTCCGGTGATCGAGCTTTTCGAGAACCTGCGTTTCGATAAGCGCGCTTAAATCTTTCAGGTTCACCAGGAAACCGGTCGAAGGATCAACTTCACCACGCACCGTGACAAACAGGGTATAATTATGACCATGCCAGTTCGGGTTCGAACATTTGCCAAATACCTCCAGGTTTTTCTCATCGGTGAAATCGGGTCTGAAAAGCCTGTGCGCTGCATTAAAATGTTCTCGACGGGTGATGTAAATCATGGATCGGAATTTATCGGTAAAAGTACAATATTGATGTGATAATGGTTAAAACATATCAAACTTAAAAGTGTTTAACGTATTAAAAATTAAATTAAACAAAAATGAAGATACTACACTTGATCGTCAAACCGGGAATAGTTGATGCCCCGAAAATGAAAGGGATAGAAACATCTGTATAAAATGCTGCTACCTGTGAACTTCGTTCATAAAACGTTCCAGCTTTTCAGCATCCAGCTTGTCGTAAGTGCGAACGCCGCTGCAAATATCTATTCCAAATGGTTTCACTTCATCAATAGCCTGCCGTATATTTTCCGGTTTTAATCCGCCGGCCAGGAAAATGGGTACACTTATGCTTTCGCGTATTTTGCGGCTCAGCGTCCAGTTGTGCGTACGCCCGGTGCCACCCAGTTCCTTAATTTCCAGGTTCGGGTTTCCGCTGTCGAGCAGGATGGCATCTACAAGGGGTGCAATTTCAAGGGCTTCATCCACTGATTTTTCATCCTGAACATGAATTACCTGCACCAGTTTTACGCCCGGAAGCGATTTCCTTAAAGCCAGGTATGTGTCATTGCTTACCGCATCAACCAGTTGAATGGTATTGGTGTGGCAGCGATTCCAGTGATTTATAATATCATTTGCCCGGGTTTCGCTGGTAAGCAGGAAAGTGCCGACAGGAGGAGGAACTGACCCAGAAATGCTGAAAATAAGCTCATCGCTGATCACCCCGGGACCACTGGGCATCTGCCCTACAAGTCCTAAGGCTGAAGCTCCGGCATCAATGGCCATGCGGGCTTCTTCCAGCGAACCAATACAGCATATTTTTACCCGCGGAATCATTAATTTTCTCTGAATAAATTGGGCGTATTCAACCGTGTGGCTGTTTATTCAATCAGGGCTTTTCATCCAGTTTCTGAAGTTTCAGCAACCAGTAAATTTCAAAACCCAGGTATAAAATATAAAGTATAAACAGGGTGACTGAAAAACGTATGGCATCGTCCCTGAATTTGAATGAATAACCTCCGATTAACACCAGCAGCAAAAATATCTTCACCATACTGGCAATCATAAAGGTGTTCGAAAAGCGGCTGAATTTTTTTTCGCTTGCCGAAAAGAGCAGGGTTACCAGCGACAAGGTGATGCCGGCAAACAGCAGGAGCAAGAATGGCCAGAAGCGGGTGATAAGTCCTGAAGTCATGTAGGCAAAAGTTCCCCCACACGCTGCAAGTGCAATGGTAAAAAAGATGAGGCTTCGGATAAATCGATTTACTAATTCCTTCATGCTGAGAGGTAAGGTGTTAAAGTCCGGCGGAGGTATTCCCTGTGTGCCGGAGTATGATTGGGATTATTATTTTAAAAGATCTTTCACGGCGGTATAAATGGCTGCACCAACTGATATTATTGACAACAGTACCGTAAATACCGGGAAACGGAGATGTAGCCACTGGTCGAGTTTAACGCCTCCGTAAATACCTAAACCGATGATGGCAAACATCTGGAATGCCAGGCTCGAATACCGGGCATAGCTTTCGAGGGGTGGCCTGTTTTGTTTATCAGGCTTCGGTTTGGACGAATTGCTCTGGTTTTTCATTCAGGCTGCCATTATTTCCCATTTTGCAGGCGCCGGTAAATACAGCTCCAGGTTCAATGGCCAGTTTATTGGTAAAAATATCACCACTCACAACTGCATTAGCCTTCAGGCTTAATAACTCGGTAACTTTAATATTTGCTTTAACATCGCCCGAAATATCAGCATTCTGGCAACTGATTTCACCTTCAACCCTGCCGGTTGAGCCAACCACTACTTTCCCGCTGGCATTGATATTGCCGGTTATAAACCCATCGATCCGAAGATCGCCGTTCGATTTAATGTTGCCTTTAATATCGGTTCCGTTGCCAATAATGTTTACTGATGGAGTTTCGGTGGTTAAAATTTTCGACATGCTTTTTTCTATTAAAATTACCAAAAACAAAAATAGTGCAATAATTGAATTATACACTATCCGTGTTTTAAAAAGTAAATTTAACCTGGTATTTTGCATATTTCTGTTGATGTTCATCGAAATGCCTTGCGAAGAATTAAGAACGAAGAAGTGCTTGCGCTGGAATTTCTGTGCTTTTAGCAGGCTCATTATGTGGTTCCTGGTGCCTGCAAAACCATTCCAGGCAGTGTTTTAGTAAAGAATAGGCAGATGAAAGTGTAAAAAAAATCTCAAATAATCACTTTCTGGCGTTGGATAGTGTATCTTTATTATCCAATTTATACTGGTTGCCATATCATGCAAATGCCATCAGCAATTGATAATTCCTTTTTTTTGATAGCTGCCCTGGCAGTTGCTTCGGCAGGTTTTATGTGCTATTATTTCTTGCCGGTGGCAAAATTTGTGCATGTGTTGATCGGGCTTAAAAATGAGGAAACGCTTTCAGTATTGTTGCAGCGATTACTCGGATTTGTGATTTTTGGAATTATTCCCTGGGTAATTATTCAAATTTCGCGGGATGCAGGCATGCCCCAATTTGGTATAAAATGCCCGGTTCGTGCCACCTGGTACTGGACGGCTCTGCTGTCGGCATCAGTTATTGTTATGAACCTGCTGAATGCATCGCGCCCGGATAACCTGGCCATGTATCCCCAGGTAAGGGAAAAGGAATGGTCGCTAAAGTTGCTTGTTGCAAGTGCCCTGACCTGGATTTTGTATTTAATCGGGTACGAATTCCTGTTTCGCGGATTTTTGTTATTTGCAGCGCTGCCTGTTATGGATTTGTGGCCTGCGATTGCACTGAACACAGCCATTTATATGCTGGTTCACATACCAAAAGGAATAAAAGAAACCCTTGGCGCCATTCCATTGGGTGTTTTGCTATGCTACCTCACCGTACAAACCGGCTCAATTTGGATCGCTGTTATGGTTCATATTGTAATGGCCCTTTCGAACGAATGGTTATCGCTGCGCGCGCAACCTGGCATGTTTGTAAAATTTATGAAGTCATGAAAGTTTTTGTTACCGGAGCCACAGGTTTTATTGGCAGCCGGCTTGCACTCAGGCTGGCCGGCGAAGGGTTGGAGGTCCATGCGCTTTACCGCGATACGGCTAAAACTTCCATAATCAGCCATCCGAACCT
This sequence comes from uncultured Bacteroidales bacterium, assembly GCA_937965665.1. Classification (GTDB taxonomy): domain Bacteria; phylum Bacteroidota; class Bacteroidia; order Bacteroidales; family UBA4417; genus UBA4417. The sequence continues at coordinate 15,087 of CALCJE010000059.1, read as the reverse complement.
GGTATGGTTTAAAGGCGATATACTCCATTCCGACAGCTTAGCCGCAGCCGTCGAAGGCTGTTCAGGGATTTATCATACTGCAGCTTTTGCGAAGGTATGGCATAAGGATACTTCGGCCATCTACAGGCTGAATATTGAAGGCACAATGAATGTGATTAACGCGGGGTTACATGCCGGTGTAAAGCGGATTGTTTGTACTTCAACCGCAGGGGTACTCGGGCCTTCAGGACCTTATGGCGTGGTTGATGAAAATTCGCTACAGCCTGAAATTTTTTTTACCGATTACGAGGCATCGAAATCCATCCTTGAGAAAACACTTAAAACAATTCAAAATACAGGTATCGATATTGTCATTGTGAATCCGACCCGGGTTTATGGACCGGGCGTGCTGAGCGACAGCAACGGGGTTACACGTATGATGCAGAAATACATGGCGGGCAAATGGCATATTATCCCGGGTAACGGCAAAAGCATCGGTAATTATGTGTACGTTGAGGATGTGGTTAATGGCCATCTGCTGGCTATGGAAAAGGGCAGACCCGGCGAAAGGTATGTACTGGGTGGCGAAAATCTCACGTATGATGAACTATTCAGGATCATGGCAGAACTTTCGGGTAAAAAGTACTGGATGCTTCATTTGCCGGTACCTGTTATAGAGTTTGTTGCGGGTACAATGTTGTTGCTGGCAAAAGTAACAGGCATCCCGCCGTTGATCATACCGGGCCTGGTGCGTAAATATTATCACAACTGGAATGTTTCGTGCGCAAAAGCTACTCGTGAATTAAATTATCAGCCGGTCGGGTTTAAAACCGGTGCAGCCCTCACCGTCGAATGGTTAAAAACAATCAGGTAAACATGGATAAACCTGAATATACACTGATTACTGGCGCCAGTTCGGGTATTGGTAAGGCCATTGCCTGGTATTGTGGTAGCCTGGGGATGAACCTGATCCGGGTTTCGTTGCCCGGCGAAGGGCTAAGCCAGGTAGCCGAAGCCATTGAAAAGCAATATGGTGTGAAAATATGTTGTTACGAAACCGATTTGTCTGCACTTCATGCACCCGCAACTTTATTCGAATTCACACAGGCTCAGCATCTGGATGTAAAAATTCTCATAAATAATGCAGGTGTAGCAGGCGCTTCTGTATTCGGGCAATCCGATGTTAAATATATTGATGACCGCATCCTTTTAAATGTAAGGGCAGTTGTAATGCTATCGCGTTTGTACCTGCCTGTGCTGAGTTCGCACCCCACATCGCACATCCTGAATGTGGGCAGTATGGCTGGCTTTTTTCAGATTCCTTACAAAAGTCTTTATAGTTCGGGTAAGGCCTTTGTGTATGCTTTCAGCCGGTCCATCCGCAGCGAGTTAAAGGGCCTGGGGGTAAATGTTTCTATCGTTTGTCCGAATGGTGTACGTACAAATGCAACTACCAACTTAAGAATAAATTCTCATGGCAGGGTTGGGCGCATAACCGAGCTGAGTGCCGAAATGGTTGCAAAAAAAGCTGTTGATGGCATGCTCCGGAAAAAATTCCTGATCGTTCCGGGGAAAATAAACTACGTGTTATTGCTGCTGCAGAAACTGATTCCTGGCCCTTTACAGCAAAAACTACTCATGAAGGAGTTCGGTAAGGAAGTGCGCGCAACCACAAACGCCGTTGTTTAGATGCGTTGCAGCAATTTTAGTTCAGGTAGTTTTTCCTGAAGAAATTGAGATAGCCGTTGTATTTCTTTTCACGGTAAAATACCGGGTAGTTCTCAATGGAAATGATCATTTGCTTATAATCACTCTTTCCCAACGACGAATTTACATATTCGCTTTTACTGATGGCATTGTAGAAATCCATGGCCGCCTGGCTGTTTTTAAAACTGCTGATGGAGATCATCTGCCAACCGGCATCCAGTACAATGGTGTTTACCGAAAGGTTTGAACTCAGGAATTCCTTACTCACGAAATCCGAAATACGGGTCTTGGCAGCATTTACATTCACCTTACTCCCGTCGACCATCATGATATAGAAATGCGTGGTGTTGAAGTTTAATTTGTAAATATCGGGAACAAGGGTATCGCTGCTTTGCGCGAAAATACCTGTATTGGTGGCTGTGCCGGTATTGGCGGCCATTTCGGGAGTTGCCCCGTTACCCGAAGGTGCTACAACCGATGCCTGGGTTTTATTTTTATCGTATTTCTGTAGAATTTCTTTTGCCAGCGGGGTAACAGGGTGATTTGGGCTATTCAGAACCAGTTTGTTTAAAGCAACAACCATGGTGTCGGTGCCAGCGGTTTTTCCCAGCGAAAGGGCCCGGAGGTATTCAAACCTTGGAATCAGGTCTTTGTCAGTATATTCAGCTATAGCCTGGTTGCTGTAGAGCAGCACCATGCGGTACTGGGCGCGTTTAAAAGCCTGGAAAGTCTCCTGGTAAAGCGTCGAAACCCGGTTTTTTTTGGCAAGCAACTCTTTGTTGTAATCAGGATCTTTTAAAAGCTGGGCATAGTCGGTTTCAGGATATTTCACCAGGATGATATCCTTGTACTTAGCTGCCATGGTTTCGTCGGGTATCCCGATAGCGATCAGGTACAACTGGTAATAAATTCGGTTAATGTCCTTCATTTCGGGGAACCTGTGGGCCAGGTCTTCGAAAGCCTCAACCGAATGTGGAATGTCATTGAGCCCGTCTTTATAGATGTAGCCCAGGTTTAGCAAGGCCGATGCTATTGTTTCGTTGGAAGCTTCCAACTGCTCCTTTGTTTTAGGTAGCTGGGCTATGTATGTCTGAGGCTTTTTCGGATCAGTTGAAACCGGCTTTGTATTCTCAACCTTATTCTGATTTATGGAGTCGCCTGTTTTTGCCTGTTGTGGAATATTTTCATCGAACTGCGAAACCGCTCTTTTGTTGGTCAGCCTCCAGTTATCTTCAAGTTTACGACGTCCCCATTTGCGCATAACCTCTGAAAAGCCGAAGCATATCGCCGAGGGGTTATAAAAATACCATCCGCCACCGCCTACCGATCCCATATTTTCGTTGCGCATGTTGGGGATGTTGTTCATCATGCTGGTTTCTGACATTTGCTGCTCTAACAGCGCTTTTTGCTGTTCTTCTTCCCTGGTTTTCTGATCGATCATTTTTTGAATAATCGCCAGCAGTTCTGCTTCGGGCAAATTGGCCAGCCGTTGTAAGCTGTCCTCGTACTGCACCACGCGCAGGTTTTTTACAAGTTCAGTGAGCGTAAGCGTTTTCGAATTTATGGCAGCATAATCAGGATGTTCGCGGGGCAGGGTTTGAATGGTGGTGTCGTAATAAGCGGCAGCCATTTCGTAATTCTGTTTCTTGAAAAACATATCGGCTAACTGCAGCGAGGCTGTCGATTTCTGGTAATTGTTTTTCGAACTGTTGGCAACCGAAAGCTTGAGGTAATGCATTACCAGCGTATCGTTATGATCGAGTGTGGCAAGTTCTGCCAGCGCATAATATACCTGGTCGTAGTAGTCTTTGTTTTTGGTATCTTTCAGCATGCGCCGGAGTTGCTTTTCAAGATCTGCCTTGTCGCCGGTATTAACATCGAATGACTTTGCCATATTAATCCGGGCATTAAAAATCATTTCGAACGAAGCGGGGCTTTTAATCACCTTGCTGTAATATTCGGTAGCATCGGCAAAATTCTTTTCCTTTTGAGCAATCTGGCCAAGTATAAAATTGATGCGGGCTTTCATTTTTCGGTCCGAAGCCAGCGCCAGGCCTTGCTTAAGGTTGGTTTTGGCAGCCGGCATGTTCCCGGTAAACAGGTAGTAGTCGGCATACATCAGCGGGATTTCCCTGCGGATGCGGTATGGTGCTTTAACTTTTGCTGCTTTTGCTTCAAATTCCTCGAGCTGTGCAACCACATCTTCATACTTTTTCTGCTGTAGCAGGCTGCGGATGTACCAGAGTGATGCTTCGAGGTCAGTAACCGTTCCCGGGTATTGCTTTTGCAGGAACTCCATGGTGCGGCGCGAATTGTTGTAATCCTGCTTGTAAAACTGCGCCTTGCCGATCAACAGGTAACAGTCGTCGATCCATTTATTGTGTTCCACATTGCGGATAAACATCGAATGCCGGGGAATGGCAATGCCTGCTTTCTCAATAGCACGGTCCATATCCGAAAAAATCTTGCGTGCTTCCTCAGCCGTACCGAAATTGTAAACTTTTAATATGGAATTGTAGTTGTCAGCAACACTTTCTTTCAGCGTTGCTCTGCCGTTCTTGAAACTTTCGTTGCCATTCCAGTAAACATTGTAATGGGTAGTAAGATTATGGTAAGTGCGGCTGGTAAAAGTATTTTTTTTGGTGGAGCATGAATACAGAATTACCGCACCGCTGATGCACAACAGTAAAAATGTAATCCTGAAAATAAATTTCAATTTCAAATGAATGGCAGGTGTTGGGTTGATTGCTCGCAACTTTCTATTGAATACTAACTCAAAGAGTGCAAAAATATTTCATTTTTTCTAATTTCAACCTAAAAGAGTGGATTGCCAGGATTTAATTCGGGAAATATGGCAACCCTAATGCAATTCCTTTCAATTGCAGGGTTTCAAATATCCGGATTTTGAATGAAGAGTGTTTAAACTGCAGTAAAACAAGGATAATTGCCCGTTTTTAAGTACTTTTATGAAATTATATTCAATCATGTTGCGCTGAATTTTCTGATTTTAGGTAGGTTTGCAAAATATTTCGCGTGCTGTTGTAAAAAAATATGGACTTAAAATCGGAAAGAAAAAAGATCTGGAAGCTATTGACGCGCCGAATCCGCGACCAATACAGGCTTGTGGTATTGAATGAAGAGACCCTCGAAGAAAGGATTTCATTCAAACTATCGCGGCTCAACGTATTTGTTGCCATTGGTATGCTGTCAATTATCCTGGTCCTGATTACCACGTACATTATTGCATTTACCCCGCTGAAGGAATACATACCGGGATATACCGATGTTACGCTGCAACGCCGTATTTACGAATTACAGCTCAGGTCCGATTCGGTGGCTTTTGCCATGCGCTCGCAGGAAAGCTATCTCGATAACCTGCGAACAGTGCTTGGCGGAAACCTTCCCAACGAAAGGACAATGAACCCGGTGGATACCGCTCAAACACGCAGTTACAGGAATATTGCCGATAAACGCTCGCCTGAGGACTCAATTCTGCGCACTGAATACGATAACGCTAACAAATACAATCTTTTTAAATCAGATAAATCAGCGGGTAAAGGCGCAACCATGCGCAATATTACCTTCTTTACGCCGGTTAAAGGTATAGTAACCAGCCAGTTCGACCCACTGCGCAAGCATTTTGGTATCGATATTGTTGCAGCCCGCGACGAAGTAATAAAATCGGTACAGGACGGAACGATAATTTTTTCGGGCTGGACGGTTGAAACAGGTTATGTTATTGCCATTCAGCACCCGGGTAATGTTATTTCGGTGTACAAGCACAATTCGGTGTTGCTGAAAAAGGAAGGGAATATTGTACATGCCGGCGAAACAGTTGCTATCATTGGCCAATCGGGCGAGCTCTCCACCGGTCCGCACCTGCACCTCGAACTGTGGATAAACGGAATACCGGTAAATCCAAAAGATTACATTGTTTTTTAAGACATCGTAGTAGTCCTTAACAGAATTATTTTCAAGAGCATAGAAACCGTAACGGGAATAAACAACCCGAAACCCGGTAAATTATCATCCATCAGATTAATCCTATCCATTTGAAACGTCGTATAGCCATTCTCGGATCAACAGGTTCAATAGGTACCCAGGCGCTGGAAGTAATCAGACAGTATCCTGATAAACTTGAGGTTGAAGTACTTACCGCGCACTCCAACGCACCGTTGCTTATCCGGCAGGCCATCGAATTTATGCCCAATGCGGTTGTGATTTCGAAAGAAAGCATGTACAAACTGGTGTTGGAAGCCCTTGATCCATATGATATTAAAGTATATTCGGGTTCGGCTTCCATTGAGCAGGTGGTTGAAATGGAAAGTATTGATATGGTGCTGGTGGCCCTGGTTGGCTGGAGCGGTCTCAAGCCTACCCTACGAGCCATCCAGGCCGGGAAACCTGTTGCGCTTGCCAATAAGGAAACCCTGGTCGTTGCCGGCGAACTGGTTACCAGGCTTGCCCGCGAAAAAGGAGTTAATATCTATCCCGTTGATTCAGAACATTCAGCTATTTTTCAATGCCTGGCAGGTGAGTTTCATAACCCTGTTGAAAAGCTAATTTTAACGGCATCAGGTGGCCCGTTCAGGGGCTTTAACCACGATAAGCTGATGCAGGTTACGAAGGACCAGGCCTTGAAACATCCCAACTGGAATATGGGCTGCAAAGTTACTATCGATTCGGCAACCCTTATGAACAAAGGTCTTGAGGTTATTGAAGCCAAATGGCTGTTCAATTTCGATATCGAACGTATTGAAGTTGTGGTACACCCGCAAAGTATTATCCATTCGCTGGTACAGTTTGCGGATGGCTCCATCAAAGCGCAGTTGGGTTTGCCTGATATGCGTTTGCCCATACAATACGCACTTACTTATCCTGACAGACTTGCATCGCAGTTTCCCAAATTCAGTTTCGACCAGTGTTTGCAGTTTACCTTCGAAAAACCGGATACGCGAAATTTTAACTGCCTGAACCTGGCCTATGAAGCAATGCGTAGGGGAGGGAACATGCCTTGCGTGATGAATGCTGCCGACGAAGTTGCTGTGCATGCTTTCCTACGCGAAGAAATCAGCTTTTTGCAGATTCCCGGACTGATTGAAGAAACCATGTCGAAAATTACACACATTAACAATCCCTCGCTTAGTGATTACGAGCTAACCGATGCTGAGGCCCGCACACTGGCTACCGAACTCCTGCTACAATACAAACAAAAACATTGATACCTGCCTGTAGTTAAATACCCGGCAATAAACTTTTACAGGCAGGCGAAAATGGCAATCCTGGTTTTCATGATAAAAAAAGAAGTAAATTTGCCATCTTCAAACATTGATAAATTTCATAAAACATAGATCACAACTCGTATGGTCATTTTGGTTAAAGTAGTTCAATTGCTTCTCAGTCTCTCGATACTGGTAATATTTCACGAATTCGGACATTTCCTGGCTGCCCGTATATTTAAAACACGGGTTGAGAAGTTTTATCTTTTCTTCGATCCCTGGTTTTCGTTGTTCAAATTCAAAAAAGGCGAAACTGAATATGGAGTAGGCTGGTTACCACTGGGCGGCTATGTTAAAATTTCGGGCATGATCGATGAGTCCATGGACAAGGAAGCCATGAAACTCCCGGCGCAACCTTACGAATTCAGGGCGAAACCATCGTGGCAACGGCTTATTATTATGCTGGGCGGAGTAACAGTAAACGTACTGCTGGCAATCGGTATTTATGTGGTAATGCTGGCTGCCTGGGGCGAACAATACCTTCCGAATGCCGAGGTAAAATATGGAATTACGGTTGATACACTTGGTCAGAAGTTGGGCCTTCAGAACGGCGATAAAATTCTAAGCCTCGATAACAAACCTATTGATGATTTTTTCAGGATTCCGGCCACGATTATTTTAGAGAACGTGCAAACCATCCAGGTTCAGCGCGACAGTCAGCAGGTAAATGTTGTAATTCCGAGGGCGCTGATCTCACAGGTGGTTAAACATAAATCTCCTGATTTTATCAGTGTAAGGATTCCGTTCGAAGCTTCAGATTTTGCACCCGGCTCTCCGGCCAAAAAAGCTGGTATGCAGGTTGGCGACTGCATTGTAGGACTTAATGGAACGCCAACGCTGTATTTTGATGAATTTAAGTCAGCCGTTCAGAAACATAAAAGCGAAAAGGTTAACGTTGCCGTATTACGTGGCAATGATACAGTTACCCTTGCTGTGGAGGTATCCGATCGCGGGTTAATCGGCGTAGCTCCTAAATCACCGGCTGGTTATTTTACCTTTAAAGAGCATTCATATTCCATTTTCCAGGCAATTCCAGCAGGAACGGTGAAAGCTTATGAAAAAACAGCTGATTACCTCAAATCGCTCAAATTGCTGTTCAATCCCGAAGTTAAAGCCTACGAATCAGTGGGTGGATTTATCACTATTGGCAGTATATTCCCATCGGTTTGGAATTGGGAAGCTTTCTGGAGCCTCACTGCATTTCTGTCGCTTATGCTTGCAGTACTTAACATCCTGCCAATACCGGCTCTCGATGGTGGACATGTGATGTTCCTGCTTTACGAAATTGTATCGGGACGCAAACCCAGCGACAAGTTTATGGAATACGCGCAGATAGTTGGCATGGTGCTGCTTTTCGGTCTGCTGATTTTCGCCAATGGCAACGATATTATAAAATTGTTCAGGTAAACGGGCAGCAGACAAACTGATACCGCTGTTCAACAGAAATCCCGGGAAACATTACACTTCCCGGGATTTTTTTATGGCAACCATCATACCTGTATGATTAAAATGTGCCTGTTTGTAATGCTTAATAAATTCCTGGTGTGCAGGATATACAGGTTAATACTCAGAACGAACTTGAATAGACGCCTTGACGGAGTTGCGAGCGGCCGGTTTTATTTCGATTCTACCTTCTCTGTCAGCGATTTAAATCCTTTTCCGAGTATTTCGTAAGCATCGAGCACAGCGATAAACGCATCAGGGTCAACCCGGTGAACATATTCCTCGAGCATATATAATTCGCGAGGGCTCACAACGGTGAAAATTATCTGCTTGCTGTTATGGTGGTACATGCCTTCGCCATGTAAAAAGGTACCGCCCCGTTTCATATCCTGGATGATGGTGTCGCGGATTTCCTCATGTTTATCCGAAACAATAAAAAGGGTTTTGTCGTACGAAAACCCATGCATAGCAGTATCAACTACCTTGCCGAGTACAAAGATGGTGATCCAGCTGAACAACGGGATGCGCCAGTCGCCGAAGGCAACGTATCCAAGCAACACGATGGTGGAATCCACAATCATCATAAGTTGCCCCAGAGGCAAACGGGTGTATTTCTGAAGTATCATGGCTATCGCATCGGTGCCACCGCTGGTGGCTTTTGCTTTAAACGTAAAAGCCACGCCAATACCAATCAGCAGGCCGCCAAAAATACAAGAAACCAGTGTTTCGCCGGGCACCAGCGGCAGCGATCCATAAAAGTAACTGAGTGTATCAACGTAAATTGACGTAAGCACAAAGGCTACCACGGTTTTTGCTCCAAATTTTGGACCTAACAGCTTAATACCCAGTAGCGTGAGTGGAATATTAAAACAAAGTGCGGTTAAGCCTATGGGTGTTCCCAGCAAATGGTGAAGGATAATGGCTACACCATAAATTCCGCCAGGAACAATTTTATTAGGGCTGATAAAAAGCACGTACCCAACTGAAATCAGGAACGTGCCTATGGCTATCAGTGCATACGATTTAAACCATTTGAATGAAAATATTTTCTCTTTCTGAAAATATGAAGTGTCGGCCATACTTAATTTTTATGCATTATGATTTGACTGGGTTACAAAAGTCGGGTCTAAACGTTGCCTGTGCACTTTCTTCCGGATGGCGCCAGGCAGTTTGCATTTTGCCCCGCTGGTTTGTAACAAAGGTATTTTTTAGTCTTCCAGCTTTTCTTTCAGTGATTTGAATCCCTCGCCTAATATTTCATTAGCTTCCAGTACGGTGAGGAAGGCCCTGGGGTCAATTTCGTGGATATATTCCTGCAATAAAGCCATCTCCCTGCGGTTCACCACGGTGAAAATAATTGTTTTCTCGGCCCCGTTGTACATGCCCTTGCCGGGGATATAGGTGCCACCCCGTTGCAAATCGTTGATAATCCTGTCGCGGATTTCGGGAAATTTATCCGAAACTATAAATAGCGTTTTGTCCACGCTCAATCCCTGTAATACAACATCAATGGTTTTGCCGGTAATATAAATTACTATCCACGAGTACAAAGGGATTTTCCAATCGGCAAATACCAGAAGCCCTATCAATACAATGGCTGAGTCAACATAAATCATAAGCTGGCCCAGTGGGAATTTTGTATATTTCGCCAGTATCATGGCAATAATATCGGATCCACCCGAAGTGGCTTTCGATTTAAAAATTAATCCAAGCCCAAGGCCTACCAGTACTCCTCCAAAAATGGATGATAGCAAAGCATCGCCTTTAACCAGCGGAGCTTCACCATACATGTAGGTTATGGCATCCATAAAGACTGAAGTGAGCACAAATCCAACCACAGTTTTAACGCCAAACCGGGGGCCTAAAATCCTAATACCGATGATGGTGAGCGGGATATTCAGTATTAGTCCCATTAATCCGATCGGGAATCCCGAAGGAGCCCATGCAAACATTCCGGCCGTTAAATAATGCACTACAATGGCTATCCCATACACTCCGCCCGGAACAATTTTGTAAGGGGAAATAAAAAATACAAATCCGGCGGCTAATATTATGGAGCCAATCACAATCAGTCCATAGCTGATAAACCATTTTTTTGAGAAAATTTTCTCCGGGCGAAAGTCCATATAATCAATAATTTATCTGTTATTATATTGCTTTTTTTTGAAGGTGCAAATTTGAGCATATATTTCGAGATTTCACATATCAATTTAAAGATTTATCAAAGAATATTTCATTCCGAAAAGGATAGCATTTTAAATCCTCAGCCACGAGTAACCGGTACGCTTAAAAGTTTGGATTCCTGGTTTTAACCGGTTCAACTTCTTGAAAAAAAACTGGTAGTTATGGCAGGTTTTAACCCGGACACAAGCGAATTTGAATAAGTATGCATGCGGTTCGAAACCATTTTAGGTTGGCAATATTTCGGAATCCTGTTCGTTAAACACCAAAACCACTGAATTAACAGCCATTTTGTTAAAAATTAAATCATTCAAATTATTATAATAGTCACCCCTAAACGTAAATTTTATTACTTTAGCACGTTTTTTCAATTATTGTTATGCACCAGGCAAAATATATGCGTTCAATATGGCTTCTTTCAGCGCTGCTGGCTGCGTCTTTCAGCCTGAAAGCACAGCAGGATCCGCAGTTTACGCATAACATGTTTAACCATGCTTTTGTAAACCCTGGTTCGTACGGATTAAGCGATGGAATAACGGTAACCGGCATTTTCCGCGAGCAATGGCTTGGGTTGAAAGATGATAACAATTACAAGGTTGCCCCTGAAACCTTTTTGCTTACAGCCGATGCTCCTGTGCGTTTTCTGCGGGGCGGAGTTGGTATAGGCATTGCCCAGGATAAAGAAGCTTACACAAAAAATATGTTGGTCAAATTGGGTTATTCGTATCACCTCAACATAGGGAATGCCAAAATCGGTATTGGTGTGAATGCAAATTTCAACAACAAATCCATCGACAAAAATAAACTCAATCCGGTTGATGAAAATGACCCGGTTTTATTAGGCCTTTCAACAGATGGAGTGATGATCAGCGATATGTCGGCTGGCATTTTTCTGCAGAAACCCCGGTATTATGTGGCACTTTCATCCACACAACTCTTCGAAACTGAAAAGGCACCCGGTACTGCTGATGGTGTGATTTTTTATAAAAACCGCCGGCATTATTACCTTACAAGTGGATATGATGTGGTGTTGCCGGCATTTCAGGGATATGTATTTACGCCCTCTGTTTTCCTGAAATCGGACGGAAACATTTTGCAGGCCGATATAAACCTGATGGCAAAATACAATAATAAAGTATGGGGCGGGTTAACCTATCGCATTAACGATGCCGTCGCGCTTTTAGTCGGGGTTGCTTACAAGGACATCGAAATAGGATATTCGTACGATATACCCACCAGCCGGATAGCCGCTACCGGTAGTCATGAAATCATGGCCCGTTACCGGTTTAAGCTGGAGCGCGAAAAAACACGTTCAGGCTACAGGAATACACGTTACCTATAATTAAAGAATACAAATGAAATAATGGTAACGAATGAAATATTTTCGGAGCCAATATAATAAAGACAACAACTTACCGTTAATTGCATACTGAAATGATGTCAGGCGTTGCTATTGAAATTGTTAATCAAAAGATGTAAATTAAGTTTTACTGCTATCGGGAAACTCATAATTAAGTCGGAAATCAACAATGCAAATGGTCAGCTCTGAGTCACAACAAACAACACAGCAATGAAAAAACTGCTCTGCATTTCACTGATTGCATTACTTTTTGCCAGTTGCCGGAATACCGGGAACGGTGAACTCATAGGTGTTCAAAACCGTGAAAAATTTTACCAGCCCGATCCATACGGAATGGCTTATGTTCCGATGGGAAGCTATACGATGGGTTCCGGTGACCAGGATGTTCCCTATGCACATCTCAACAACCCGCGAACCATCACGGTAACGGCATTTTACATGGATGAGACCGAAATCACCAACAACGAATACAGGCAATTTGTCGATTGGGTAAAGGATTCGATCGCTCGTCGTATTTTAGGCGAGGTTTCACCCGATCAGTTTCTGATTTCAGAGAATAAAAAAACCGGCGAAACCTATGATCCGCCTTACCTGAACTGGGAAACCGAAATCAAATGGAATTCGGAAGAAAACCGTGATGCACTTGAGCCCATGTTCCTTCCCGAAAACGAAAGGTACTACAGGAAAAAAGAAATTGATACCCGTAAATTATTCTATGAGTATTACTACATCGATCTGCTTGCTGCATCGCGCAAGGATTATTCGCAACCTGGTGATACCAAAAATGCAAACTTTGCAAACCGCCCGCAGGGCATGAAAGACCGCTCGGTTTATGTTCGCAAGGAAGTTATTAATGTGTACCCCGATACGCTGGCATGGCTTCATGATTATGTGTATAGTTATAATGATCCGGTTGCACAGCGTTATTTCTGGCATCCTGCATACGATAATTACCCTGTAATCGGGGTTAACTGGAAACAAGCTTCAGCCTTCTGCGTTTGGCGTACCCGCCTTCTCGAATCATTCCTGGCTAATAAACGTACCGCTATCCCCAATGAATTCCGTTTGCCCACCGAGGCTGAATGGGAATGGGCAGCACGCGGTGGTAACACTTTCAGTCCATATCCATGGGGTGGTCCTTATACCCGTAACGATAAGGGCTGTTTCCTGGCTAACTTCAAGCCCCTGCGTGGAAATTATGCCGACGATGGTGGCGCACGTACTGTTATTGTAGCTCATTACCCGGCTAATGATTTCGGATTGTACGATATGTCGGGCAATGTATCCGAATGGTGTGCTGATGCTTACGACGAATCAGCCGGCCAGTTTACCTGGGATATGAACCCAACCTATATGTACAATGCCAAAGACGATGATCCTCCTTTGATGAAACGTAAACTCGTACGCGGTGGTTCGTGGAAGGATATAGCCTACTACCTGCAGGTTTCTACCCGTGCATACGAATACCAGGATTCATCAAAATGTTATATTGGCTTCCGCTGCGTACAGGATTACATGGGTCGCCAGAAAGATGATAATCCTGCAAGGGCTTCAAGGATTTACAACTAAATCCAGTTACCTTTCCGGAGTTCCTCCATAAATATTTAATCAACAACATTGAACACAACTTTATAATTTATACGTCATGAGTTTCACAAGTTTTGTAAGTAGTAAGGGATACAAAAACTTTATGTCAAAGCTGTACGGTATTGGTGCATCTGTGGTAATTGTGGGAGCACTTTTTAAAATCACCCACTACCCCGGCGCCAACGAGATGCTTTTTGTAGGATTAATGACAGAAGCAATCATCTTCTTCTTCTCAGCATTTGAACCACCCCATGTTGAACCCGACTGGAGCCTGGTGTATCCTGAACTGGCCGGTTTATACACCGAAGCCAATCCTACTGCTCACGCTGTTAAGCGTGGTGGCCCCAATAAGACTGTAACTCAGGAACTCGACGACATGCTTTCGAAGGCTAAAATCGGCCCCGAACTGATCGAGAGCCTGGGTGAAGGAATGCGCAAAATGAGCGAAAACGTTAGCAAAATGTCGGATGTTACCAACACCGCCGTTGCTACCGAAGATTTTGTAAAGAATGTAAAAGATGCCGGGAAATCGGCAGGCGAATTGTCGACATCGTACAAAAAAGTAAGCGATGCCCTTCAGCAGGATGCCAACACAGTGGGCGAATTCTCCGACAGTGTTAAATCAGCAGCAGCATCAGCCGGTAACCTGGCAAACGTGTATACCGAAGTTTCGTCGGCCATTAAAAAAGAAATGAGCGCTACCGAGACATTCTCAAACAGTCTTTCATCAGCTACCGATTCGGCAAACAAGCTGGCTGATAAATATAATGCCTCAGCCGAGTTACTCAGCAAATCAGCCGAAATGCTTAACTTCAGCGCTATCGACAGCAAAGCTTATAACGATCAGTTACAGAAAATATCGAGTAACCTTGCTGCATTAAACACCATTTACGAAGTGCAGCTCAAGAGTACCAACGAGCAGATTGAAACTACTAACCAGCTCAGGACTACGGTTGGTTCATTCCTGCACAGCATGAACGAATCATCCTCTAATATGTCGAAATACCAGGAAGAGATCGATCAGCTTACCAAACGTGTTAGTGCACTCAACCAGGTATACGGCAACATGCTTACTGCAATGAACGTAAACCTGAACAAGTAACTTGCTATTCAATTTTACAACATAACTCAACACTGAAAACGCTTACATATGGCAGGATATAAAGAGACGCCCAGGCAAAAAATGATCGGGATGATGTACCTGGTGTTAACAGCCTTACTGGCACTCAATGTTTCTGTTGAGATTCTTAATGCTTTCCTGGTAGTGAACGAAAGTATGGAGACTACCAACAAGACTTTCAGCAGTAAAATCAGTGATTACTATACAGGTTTCGAAAAACAATATATGAACGAGCCTGAAAAAGTAAAACCTTTTTGGGATAAAGCGCAGCAGGCCCGAAAATTATCCGAAGATCTGAAAACATACCTGATTAATATCAAATACGAGGCAATTGCAAAATCTGAAAAAATTTCGATTGATTCAGCGAAAACGCGCCCTCTTTACCTGATGGGATCAAAAGATAAGTACGACGAAACAACGGCATACTTTAT
>CALCJE010000058.1 GCA_937965665.1 uncultured Bacteroidales bacterium | reverse complement strand
TTCAACCAGATCGCAGGGTTCAGGAACACAAACATTTTCAGCAACAGCATCCAACAACACAGGGATAACATATTCGCTGGATGCTGCCAGTATTGCCGCAGGATTATCAATAAATAGTGCTACAGGCGCGGTAACTTTCACCGCGGGATGGCTTGGCAACAGTACCATTACTGCAACCGCCACAGGTTGCGATGGTCCAAAAGTTTCGACCCACACTGCAAGCACCATAGTTGCTTCAACATTTTATTCGTATCAGTCGGGCAACTGGAACGACCCCAATACCTGGACATTTGATCCAAGCGGAACTACAGGCCCAATAACATCAATACCCGGCAATAACGACATTGTGGTAATTTTGCCCGACAGAACTGTTAAACTCAGTGCTGATGTAACTACCACAAACCACGATATTACGATTTCGAACGGAGGCATACTTGATGAATCAACCAATAGATTTACCAATACATTAGCTGCGCTGCGCGGAGGAGGAACACTACAACTGGCATCAGCATTTTTTCCCACTGTAACCAATAATACTTTTGTTACCATTGATGGCGGAACTACCGAATATATGGCGTCGGGCGCTTTCGATCTGCCTGCTGCCCAAACCATATACTATCACCTTACAATTAATAATACCGGAGAAACTGCACGGCAGGTGAATGACCTGGTCATTAACGGAGAGCTGAATATAAAAAAAGGAACTTATCAGATTAATGATGCAACTGCTATCCGCAGACAACTCCTGGTATATGGAAATGTAACTGTTGATTTTGGGGCATCGTTAACTGTGGGTACCGGGAATACGCAAACAGGATCGGATACACCTATTTCCGTTACTGATGGTGGTACAGCACCCTTCCTGAATTATTATATCAATGAAACACATAGGGTTATTTTCCAGGGTAACCTTTTAAACAATGGAACAGTGCGGTTTACAAACCAAAACAGGCCAAAGTATGATGCTTTTACCAATACCGGAGCGGCAACTGTTTTTTTCCAGGGAAATAAAAACGCACAGATCAGTTGTTACGGAACAACAGATTTTTATAATCTGGTTGTTGATAAAGGTGTTGATCAGACTTTCAAACTAAATGTTTATTCGAGTGACTATTCCTATTTCAGGCTATTTGGTGCGAATACTGCGGCCAGTGCCAATTCGGCTTCAGCCAATCCTGATATAAAGAAAGCGCTGTGGGTCAGGAACGGAACACTGGTTCTGCAGGGCTTAACCGTTATTCCTTCGTTATCCGAAGGAACAACAAGCGCAGGAACATCGAATTCGC
The DNA here is from genome assembly GCA_937965665.1 of uncultured Bacteroidales bacterium. Classification (GTDB taxonomy): domain Bacteria; phylum Bacteroidota; class Bacteroidia; order Bacteroidales; family UBA4417; genus UBA4417. The sequence goes on along the minus strand of CALCJE010000058.1, from coordinate 2,735 downwards.
ATTTTATTATTCCGGCCAACGGAGCAATAGAACTGGCCGGATCAGAAGTAATTGTACTGAGTACGGCCGATCATTTTTCGGAAGTTGAAAAAGCCTACAACCTTTCAGGAGGTTCAAATGCTGTTTATGGTATTAATACCGGATCCGGAAGCTATAGTGGAATATCCATCCTGGGAAAACTGCAGGTAACCAACGGATATCTTTCGACACGCGAATCGGCAGGCTTGCTTTACTGGAGTTATGCATCAGGACAATTTATACTGAATAGCGGAACTGTCGACACCAAACAATTTCATAACCCTGAAAGAGGAACCACGGGCCTTGTAACTTTTACTCAAACCGGCGGTCAACTGATCCTGAGAGGACGTTTTCAGAATACCATCAATTATCCTGATGTTGAAAGCCTCACGAGCCCAGCACTGAACACAGCCAGAGCAGCTAATGGCATCGATGGCACTGCCGGAATTGGCACCATGAGTATATGTGCAAATGCTTCGAACGGATATATTATTACCGGTGGAACCATGAGCATTTATGATATTCCGGGTACCACGGCTACATCGTATGCTTTCCTAGTAAACTGTCCTGTATCAAATATAAATGTTACCGGCGGAACGCTTGAGGTACTGCCCACTACGGGAACTGCACTTGCTGATGGAAACTACCTGATTAATTCGCTGGCATCGGTAGGCAACCTGATGGTAAACAGGCAAAGCAGCGCTTCGGTTGTGCGACTGGCCAGCAACCAACTTAATGTGCTTAAAGATATTACCTTGCAATCCGGTGTTTTGGAAGCAAATAATCTCGATATTTCGATAGGCGGAAATTACACCATTTACAACGGAACGACCTATACTCCAGGCACAAACAGCACTATTTTTAATGGATCCGGCTCACAGTTGTTTACCGTTAACCTGGCGAGTGCTCTTAACCTGAATATTTTAAAAATTAACAAAGCTGCCGACGATATCGTTGTATTATCAGGATCACAGGCCGTTATCAATGCAACCGACCTGAACCTTCAAGGCGGAAAACTTGACGATAATGGCAAGACGATTAATATATCAGGCAACATTTACAATGCTGGTATTCATTTCAGCACACCGGGTACTGGTAAAATTGTGCTCAACAATACTGCAACAAACCAATCTATTGACGGAGATGGCAATGGCCAGTTTCAAAACCTGGAACTGAATAATGCTGTAGCCGGCACCCTTGCCGTGAATGCACTCAACAACCTGGATATAAATGGTACACTTACTTTTTCGGGTACCGGGAATAAGAATCTTAATATCCAGACATACAACCTGGCTTTCGGGCCTGCATCAATCATTGCCGGATATAACCAGAACAGATATATACAAACCAGCGGAAACTCAGGCGATGGCGGGATCACAAAAACCTACACGGCCAGCGCAGCAAGTTTTGAATTCCCGGTTGGGGCGCCTACACTCGCTCCTTCCGCCAAACCGGCTAAATACACCCCGGCAACAATTATTATTAACGGAACACCCACATCGTATGGTACCATAACGGTAGTTCCTGTTGGAAAAGAACATCCGAACACAACCTCCACGGGACGCAGTCTCACTTATTTCTGGCGTATAAAATCCGGGAATGGTTTCGTCCTGGGTCCGGCAACGGTATCACACTCCTACAATTATTCCACTGATGATGTTGTAAGCATCGGGCTCGACCCAACTGAGGCCCAATATGTGCCGGCCAGGTTCGACAGGCTCAGCAATACCTGGACAAGTGGTACCAATGCCAGTATAAATACATCAACGCATGTTATGAGTGCGCCCTGGCTATCGAATACGGCAAATATTGATGGCGAATACACCGCTGGTGATAATAACCCGACCAACCCGTTTGGTACACCCAAGGTATTTTACAGCCGCATTAACGGCGCATCAGCCGGAAGCGGATTATGGAGCAATTCAGCAATCTGGTCATTTACCAGCAATACAGGAACGGCCAATACCGGCGGACTTGTGCCAGGTGCGAATGACATTGTAATTATTGGTGCAAACGATTCAGTGTATTTAGCTACCAATAATACAACTGCCAATACTGATCCCAGGAGCTGTGCCAGCTTGCAGATTGAGCGTGGTTCGGCTCTTGATATAGGGTTTAACCCATCATGCAGCTTTGGTGTAGTTACAACACATCCCAATGGCAACGGGAATTTTCGCTTAACTACTTCCTGGACTTCAGGTTCAACCTTTGCATTTCCAGCCGGCGATTTTTCAGATTTCAATATTAATCTTGGAACTACAGAACTATATTCAACCAATCCAAATGCAGGTACTACGTATTGGTTACCGAACGGAATTCTGTCGTATGGCAATTTGATTTTGTCCCCTTTAGGCGGATCAAATATTATATTCCCCAATAATAACCTGACTATTTATGGGAATTTAATTACCCGTGGCCAGAATGCAGATTCGTGGTTCTGTCCATCATGGGATTCAAATTACCCAACTGCACCAACCACACGTATCGCTAAGACCATTACAATATTTGGCAACCTCGATATTCAGGGAGGTGCTTTGATTTGGTATGGCAACGGAACTATTACGCAAAATTTCGTGGTATACGGCGATGTTAAGGTTGCACCAAATGCAGCTATACAAGCTTACAGTGGAGCTACAAGCCAGAATATGTCGATAGGTGGAAACCTGATTAATAATACAGTTGGCACAACAGCCGGAGGAACAACTACTATACGGCAA
>CALCJE010000057.1 GCA_937965665.1 uncultured Bacteroidales bacterium | reverse complement strand
TTTGTATCTTTCTCTCCATCAAATGGCGATTTCGGGTCTTTTTCACCGGGCTCATGTTTTAAAATCAGGACAATCTTCCCCTTTACATCCAAGCCTTTATAATCATCGTAATTATACTCAGGAGCTGTAATGCCATAACCTGCAAATACAATTCCGGCCGATATTTTTCCCGAACCGGTTTCCTCAAATGGAATATAATCCGTTTTAAGGCTGAACTCCCTGCTATTTCCACCACGTTCAATTTTCAGCACACAGTTATTTACATCCAGGTTGCGCGAACACATTGGAATGTTTTGAAAGTATGTTCCGTTTACGGGTTTAATTCCCATGGCGGCAAACTCATTAGCCAGGTAATCCGCGGCCTTATCGAGTTCGGCACTGGGCGTATTGCGCCCTTTCATTGAATCGGATGCCAGGAAGTACACATACTTTTTTACAAGTTCGGGGGTAATCTGGGCCAAACCCTTTTCAATATTTTTCTGTGGGTAAGCATTTCCGGCCAGCAGGAAGCAGGAAAAGATGAAAATACTAAGTTTTCTGTTCATCATATTATGGTTAATAGAATCATCAATCAAATAGGTATTAGATGCTATACATATTTCAAAGTTACAAGAATTATGAAATGATTATAATTTTTAAATAAAATTGATGGACAAACCAAAGGTTTTAAGGCGGTTTCATCCTTTCATTCCGGAATAAAAAAACATGCCACACCAAAGCTTTGCTAAGCAGCATCATTTGCCCCAGGAATAAAGCATTCGTAAAGTAATTATTCCTGTAATACTTTTAAAGATCGCAATGCCAGTATTTTAACAATACATAAACAATGCTGAAAAAATCAAAAACCCTCCATCTTTGTTTTAATGGTTATAATAATCCAATCCAAATCTCTTCTTCATTCATCCTTAAAACAATCGAATATGAAAAAGTTAAGCATTCTGTCATTCTGCCTGGTGTTTACCGTTTTATTCGCGGTTAATGCTACCATTGCTCAAACTGCAGCCGAATACAAGGCGAAGATCGAAAAGATCAATAAGGAAATGACCCGGTATATGCTGGAAGGCAATATGGAGAAACAAATGAGCCTTTACACCTCCGATGCTATTTCGATGCCGAGTTATGAGCCCATGAACGAAGGAATCGCCGCCATACGCAAAGCCAACGAAGAAATGCTGAAGACAGGCATGAAGATTACCGCTTTTGAGCCGGTTACCTTAAAAGTACTGGTAAATGGCAATATGATTACCGAAATCGGCACTTACAAAATCAGCATGTCGACGCCTGGTACGGAAAGCCCCATGCAGGATCATGGCAAATACCTTACCATTTGGGAAAAGCAAAAAGACGGCTCGCTGAAAGTAAAAATTGAAACCTGGAATACCGATGTAGACCCGATGAGCATGATGAAATAATACTGTAAATCGCAGGTTACTACAGTAATAAAAAAACCGGTTTGCAACTCCAAAGCTTGCAAACCGGTTTATTTTTTTGATGAGCCACCAATGGGACTCGAACCCACGACCTGCTCATTACGAATGAGCTGCTCTACCAACTGAGCTAAGGTGGCAAAAAGCCTGCCTGTGTAATGCAAGCAGGCTTTGTTTACTGGTCGGGATGAGAGGTTTGTTAACAAATCCTATCTACCTGACTATTTGTAATTTTATTACTTTGAAGAACTATTTGATTAAGTTGTTTTCTATGAACACTTATACAGCTGTTTCAGCGTGCGCAAAGTTATACAATATTTCAGATTTCACAAATGATGGGCCTGTTTATAAAGTATTTCTTTGGAAGCCCCCGGCACAATGTCCCCCTTTCCCAACCAAAAGAACCCTTACCAGCTTGTAGGGCGGGAGCCCAATGAACCCGTTTTATTCCAACTTAATATCGAACTCGCTTTAATTTGTATTAACTTTACTATATTCATTATCCAATATTTTAAAAAACATATTATGAAAAAAGCGCTGCTCTTTACCCTGATCTGTTTTTGCGTCTTTAATCGCTATTCTTCAGCCCAAACCTGCACGGAATGCAAGCAAAGAGTTATCATTGTTTATGATAATGAAGTAAAAATTCCTATGCCCGATTATGCCTCAATGCCTGTAAACGAACAGCTTATTGCCTTTCGCGATTGGACCAATCTTTTTTATATTGCCGGAGGTGTAAGAAACTATATTAAAAGTGATGCAGAAGCCGATTGTTTCCAGAGACTTGATGCTGCATTTTTTACTGAACCCGATAGTATAAATACAACGGTTAAATCAGGTATTGGTCATCCCAACATCCCACCGGCAACAGGTTCTGTCGCCAGCGGCAACTACATCATCTATGGCGTGGTTACAGGAGGAGGTTCAGGATACAACCTGCAGTTAAAACTTGAGACTGCCAAATCGAGAGAGTTGGTGAAGGAATTCAATGTTTCTTTTGCAGTGGGTTTCGATCCTATTACTACTGGCTTCCAGGCAGCTTCCAATTTTGGACCGCTTTATGCGACTTGTCTCGATTTTGAAAAAAAGAAACGGGATGAAGGGGAACCATTTGCCATTAAACCCACAATAAAGGTTATCCCTGAAAAAACAAAACTTATTCCAAATGAATCAACAAATGTTGAATTTACAGTGACCGATTGCGATGGTGTCCCTTTAAAAAACAGGACTATCGAAATCATGGCGGAAGCCGGTTCCTTTAATCAAACCACACTTACAACCAACGAATCGGGGAAATGCATGGCCACCTATACAGCCGGAAATGATGCCGTAACGGACCAGGTAATAGGCCGAATTACCTACAGGCATCCTACTCAAAATCCTGAAACCACATACGATGAGGATGCCGTCGCTTACATTTTTGTTGGAAATACGCCCAATTGGATAGTTGATGGTTATTATCGTTTTGAAGAGAAGATTTCGTTTGAACAAACACTGGGAGAAGCAATACCGTTGAAAATCACTTCAGAATCAGTGAAAAGAAACACAGGTTTTATTAGTGCAGTTCTCGATATGAAATCATGGGGCAGCGGAAGATATACTACCAATAAAACTGTTTATGAAAAGCTTGAAGGAGAAACGATGGAAGACTTTACTGAGAGCCAATTTTCCCAGGGAAGTGATGAAGCATCGCACATCTCCGAATATCTGAATAAAGTAACAACCAAGCATTGTGATTCGCCTACAAAATATTCTTCGGATCAGAAAGTTAATGTTTCCATCGGCTCAACCGACAGGCACATCGCATTTACAACTAATGCGTATACTCCATCGGGAGGAGGTCAAAGTAACTTACTATATATTTATTGCCAGGACGGCAATTGCCAGACGATATCCACATTCGATTTTATTGACTGCCCCTCGGAGGCGTACGCGGTAGGAACTAATTCCTATACGATTGACAGAGTTGGCAATCAGGATACTACTTATACCACAGTTACTTTCCCGTCACCAGGGTGGACGATAACTACAGAAGTAAGTCAACTTTTTCGGGAAGATGGCATTAAGTTTTACTTCCAGTTATTTTCAAGAACAACCACAGAGTTTGTAATGGAAACCTCAAAGCAAACAACGAGAACAGTTGAGTTTGTTGATTTTGTAATAAATTCCTGGAATGGACAGATGACCAGCAGTAATCATGGTACTGAGCAGAATAATTTCCTGATCCGGAATGCACCAAACCCGTTTCAAACCGAAACAGTTATCAGTTATTCAATACTAAAACCGGGTATATACAGGATTTCGGTGTTTGATCTCTATGGCCGGGAAGTTAGTGTGGTTGAAAATTCTTTCAAAGAAAAAGGGAATCATTCAGTACATTTTAATGCATCGGGTTTAAAACCAGGTATTTATTTTTGCAAACTTACCGGTGCCGGATTCTCAGCAGTCAGGAAGATGTCGTTGATTGAATAAGCTGATCATGAAAGTTATGGTTCAAATGGATTGTTATTGATAAGGTGGACCAGAATACCGTTACCACAATAAAGATGATCTGATTTATAACTCCATACATATTTAAACGCGGAGAGAAAGGTCAACGTTTTTGCATTTCTATACCAATAGAAAACCATTCCAAAGAAAAAACCCTTGTAAATCATAAATCTACAAGGGTTTGATATTTACTGGTCGGGATGAGAGGATTCGAACCTCCGGCCTCTTCGTCCCGAACGAAGCGCGCTACCAGGCTGCGCTACATCCCGATCGGAAAGTGATTCCTTTTATAAACCCCTTTCGCGCTGCAAAAGTAAGTAATTATTGGTTTTATTTTTACCGGATTTGAATAATTTTTAACCACTCCAATAATTTCTTACCTGTCGCGGTACATCTTTTCGTAATACTTCAGGTAGTTGCCCGAAGTAACTTCATCGAGCCAGGCCTCGTTGGCCAGGTACCAGGCTACGGTTTTTTCGAAACCATCGTTAAACTGCACCTCCGGGTGCCAGCCCAGGGTTTGGGCAATCTTGGTTGCATCAATGGCATAGCGCAGATCGTGACCGGCACGGTCCTTCACAAAAGTAATCAACTTTTCACTTTCGCTATCCTGGCGGCCCAGGTGGATGTCCATAATGCGGCACAAGGTTTTCACGATGTCAATATTCTGGCGTTCGTTGTTGCCACCGATGTTGTAGGTTTCACCATTTTTACCTTCGCGATATATCAAGTCGATGGCCTTGGCATGATCTTCGACATACAACCAGTCGCGAACATTAGTACCCTGCCCATAAACCGGTAATGGTTTTTTATGCCTGATGTTGTTGATAATAAGCGGAATAAGCTTTTCGGGAAACTGGTTTGGACCATAATTATTGGAGCAATTGGAAATTACCACCGGCAAGCCATAGGTATGATGATAGGCGCGTACCAGGTGATCGCTGCTGGCTTTGGATGCCGAATACGGGCTGCGTGGGTCGTAAGGCGTGGTTTCAACAAACTTACCTTCGTCGCCCAGCGATCCGTAAACCTCATCGGTCGAAACATGGTAAAAGCGCTTCCCTTCGTAATTATCGTGCCAGTGAAACCGGGCTGCGTTCAGCAGGTTGACGGTTCCTACAATATTGGTCATGATAAATTCTTTGGGGTTGGCAATGGAACGATCCACATGCGATTCGGCTGCCAGGTGAATTACCCCGTCGAAACGGTACCCGTCGAACAAAGCCATCATAAAATCCTCGTCAACGATATCGCCTTTCACAAATTCGTAATTCGGCATAGCCTCAATATCAGTGAGGTTGGCCAGGTTACCGGCATAGGTAAGTTTATCGAGGTTTACAATATGGGTATCGGGATATTTGTTTACCAGCAAACGCACCAGATGCGATCCAATAAAACCGGCTCCTCCCGTAACAAGTATTTTCTTCATGTTGATGATTATTATCCGGATAAAAAAGCTTAAATATTAACATTAACCGTAGGTCACTTTACCAGCGATTTTTCCCAATTCCAGGCCGAAAGCATCATTTCGTCGATCCCTTTTTCGGCTTTCCAGCCCAGTTCATCGTTGGCAAACTGTGTATTGGCCCATACTTTTTCGACATCACCGGGTCGGCGCGGAACTATTTTGTAATTCAGTTTTTCGCCGGTAACTTTTTCGAATGATTTTATTACTTCCAGCACGGAATACCCGGTACCCGTGCCCAGGTTAAAGATTTCGAGATTGAGTTTGCTTTTTCCTCCCAGCATACGTTCAACAGCAATCAGGTGGGCTTTGGCCAGGTCGACCACATGAATATAATCACGTATGGCAGTGCCATCGGGTGTATCGTAATCATTGCCAAATACACTCAAACACGCGCGTTTCCCGATAGCAGTCTGCGTGATGAAAGGCACCAGGTTGTTGGGAACACCCAGCGGCAATTCGCCGATTAATGCGGTATGATGTGCCCCAATGGGATTGAAATATCGCAGGGCAATGGCTTTCACCGGGTACGACTGGGTTGAGAAACGCAGAATATCCTCGCACATCTGCTTTGTATTGCCGTAAGGCGACCAGGCAGGTTTTATGGGTGCTTTCTCGGTTACCGGCAACTCGTCGGGCTGTCCGTATACGGTGCACGACGAAGAAAAAACCAGGTTTTCAATGCCATGGGTTTTCATGCCATCAATCATGTTGAGGAGCGACTTCACATTATTGCGATAATATTCGAGTGGTTTTTCCATCGATTCGCCCACCGCTTTGAAGGCTGCAAAATGAATAATCCCGGCCAGGTCGGAATGGCGGTTGAAAAAATCAGCCGTAAGGGATTCGTCTGACAGGTCGAACTGCTCAAACACAGGCTTCACACCGGTAATGGCAGCAATATTATCGAGTACCTCGATAGAAGAATTTGATAAATTATCAACAATTACCACATCGTATCCATGCTGCTGAAGCTCAACTACGGTATGCGAACCAATATAACCGGCACCCCCGGTAACCAGGATTTTTTGTTTTGTCATATTTCGAAGAATTTAATTACGTCGTACCTGTTTTAAGAAAAAGCAATGGCTGATAATTGCCCGGGCCAATTCCTCATACAAAGGTATTGAAATAATATATCGTACAACCGGAAAGTAAACCGCAGTGTTTATAATTAGTAATTTTTAAGAAGCCTCTTTTTGTACCTTTGCCCATAAATCAGGTTAAGTAGTTTCAAAAAAAAGTATTGTAGTTTTACCCATAAATAGTTCACTCTGTATTTCAGTTAACCAAAACACTGTTGATAAATGAAAATTGCAATTGTTGGAAGTGGATATGTAGGCCTGGTTACAGGAACCTGCTTTGCCGAAGTGGGCATTGATGTGGTTTGTGTTGATATCGACCAGAAAAAGATTGAAAACCTTAAAAACGGGATCATTCCGATTTACGAGCCTGGCCTGGAAGAAATGGTGCACCGCAACACCAAAAAGGGCCGGTTACAATTTACAACCAGTATCGCCGAAGCGCTTGAGGATTGCGAGGTGCTTTTCAGTGCCGTTGGAACTCCGCCCGACGAGGACGGCAGCGCCGATCTGCAATACGTGCTGAGCGTTGCCCGCGATTGCGGTAAACATATGAAAGATTACCTGCTGGTTGTTACCAAAAGCACAGTACCTGTTGGCACAGCGCTCAAAGTGAAGGCAGCCATACAACAGGAACTCGACAAAAGAGGTGTAAATATCCCTTTTGATGTTGCATCCAACCCGGAGTTCCTCAAAGAAGGTGCTGCCATCGATGATTTCCTGAAACCCGACCGGATCGTGATCGGACTCGATTCACCCAGGGCGGAGGAACTGATGCGGAGTTTATACAAACCTTTTACCCTCAACGGGCACCCGGTGATATTTATGGATATTACCTCAGCTGAAATGACAAAATATGCAGCCAACTCCATGCTGGCAACTAAAATCAGTTTCATGAACGATATCGCAAACCTGTGCGAAATAGTGGGAGCCGATATTAACATGGTGCGCAAAGGCATTGGCAGCGATTCGCGAATTGGCAATAAATTTATTTATCCGGGTATCGGTTACGGCGGTTCCTGTTTCCCGAAAGATGTAAAAGCCCTGATCAGCACCGCCGAAGAATATAACTATGAACTCAGGGTGCTGAAAGCAGTAGAAGCTGTTAATTATTCGCAGAAATCGGCATTATTTAACAAGGCCATGAAGTTTTTTAATGGCGATCTGAAAGGCAAAACCATAGCCGTTTGGGGCTTGTCGTTCAAACCCCAAACCGACGATATGCGTGAAGCCCCGTCGCTGGTAATTATTAAAAAACTGCTCGATGCAGGCGCAAAAGTAAAAGCCTACGACCCCGTGGCTATGAAAGAGGCAAGCCATACCCTGGGCAACAGCATTACCTATGCCGACGACCAGTACGAAGCGCTGATTGATGCCGACTGCCTGATGCTGGTAACCGAATGGCCCGAATTTAAATTCCCCAATTTCAAAATCATGCGTAAATTGCTCAATCAACCAGTAATTTTCGACGGGCGTAATATTTACGATGCTGCCGAAATGAAACGAAATGAGTTTACCTATTTCTGCATAGGGGTTGATACCACACGGTAGGAAATTTAAATTTTGGATTTCCAATTTCAGAATATCGATAAACATTATGCTTTCGGTTTGTAGTTAACCAAAAGACCAAACACCTTAATAATATGATCAGGAAAAAAGTATTGGTAACCGGCGGCGCCGGGTTTGTTGGATCGCATCTTTGCGAAAGGCTGCTGAACGATGGGCATGAAGTGGTTTGCCTCGATAATTATTTCACCGGCCAGAAAGCGAATATCGTTCACCTGCTCAACAATCCATATTTCGAGATTATCCGCCACGACGTTACCATGCCCTTTTTTATTGAGGTGGACGAAATATACAACCTGGCCTGCCCGGCTTCGCCCATCCATTACCAATACAACGCCATTAAAACGATGAAAACCTCCGTAATGGGTGCCATCAATATGCTGGGCCTGGCCAAACGTATCAAAGCAAAAATACTGCAGGCTTCCACCAGCGAAGTATATGGCGATCCGCAGGTTCACCCGCAGGTAGAAACATACTGGGGGCATGTAAATCCAATCGGCGAAAGATCCTGTTACGACGAAGGTAAACGCTCCGCCGAAACCTTGTTTGTAAATTACCACAAGCAGAACAATGTGCGGATAAAAATCATTCGTATTTTTAATACCTATGGACCAAAAATGCACCCGCACGATGGGCGTGTTGTTTCCAATTTCATCATGCAGGCCTTACAGAACCAGGATATTACCATATACGGTGATGGACAGCAAACACGAAGTTTTCAATATGTGGACGACCTGCTCGAAGGCATGATCCGTATGATGGACTCACGCGAAGACTTTACAGGTCCGGTGAATATTGGCAACCCGAATGAATTTACCATCCTTGAGCTGGCAAATAAAGTGATTGAACTTACCAATTCACGCTCAAAGATTATCCGCTTACCACTGCCCTCCGACGACCCCATGCAGCGCCAGCCTAATATCGACCTGGCTAAAAAGGAACTTGGCTGGGAGCCAAAAATACAGCTCGAAGATGGCCTTAAAAAAACCATTGCTTACTTCGATATGTTGCTTAAATCATAAATCCATACAACTGTATGAAGATACTTATTACCGGCGCCAACGGCCAGCTCGGCAACGAAATCAGGGAACTGGCGCACTTATATCCGCAATATAATTTTCTGTATACCGATATTGCTGAACTCGACATTACAAATGCAGCCGAAGTAAATCGTTATTTCAGATTTCACCTGCCTGATGCAGTAATTAATTGTGCTGCCTACACTGCTGTCGACAAGGCCGAAACGGATGCCGAAACAGCCTACCTGGTAAACGCAACCGCTTCGGGAAACCTGGCAAGGGCTTCGCAGCAGCACGGAGCTTTTATGGCTCATGTTTCGACTGATTATGTGTACGATGGTCGTAATTATCGCCCTTACAATGAAACAGATACGGTAAATCCTGTTTCCGTTTACGGCAAAAGCAAACTGGCCGGCGAGCAGGAAGTTTTACAGTCGGGTGCCCGGGCTATCATCATCCGGACTTCGTGGCTTTATTCGGCCTTCGGTAATAATTTTGTAAAAACCATGATTAAATATGGCCGCGAACGCGATGCCCTGAACGTGGTTTTCGACCAGGCTGGTACGCCTACCTATGCCCGCGACCTGGCTAAAGCTATACTGGATATACTCCCACAAGCGGCTGCAACAGGAAACACCGGGATTTTTCATTATTCGAACGAAGGCGTAACCAGCTGGTACGATTTTGCAAAAGCTATACACGAATTGGCAGGCATAAACTGCCGGGTGAGCCCTATTGCTACCAAAGATTACCCATCGCCAGCCGAACGCCCTTTTTTCAGTGTGCTCGACAAGTCTCTAATCAGGAATAGTTTTGCAATTGAAATTCCATACTGGCGCGATAGTCTGAAAGATTGTATAAAAAGGCTTGAGCCGTAAAAGTGAGCAGTTGATTCCCGTAAGATTTAAGCATTACCGCATGGCAGAAATCCAGCAAAACCAATAAAATGAACGGATACAGGCGCTACCCGTTGAACAAAAAAAAATCGCAATTTACACCTGGCAAAATAACCAGGCAATAAATTGCGATAAGCGAATCAAAGATTCAGGTTATTGAGCGATGTTTCTTGATTTCTGACCCAGATATCCGCCATGATGCCGCTTGGCATAATCGGCATGAGTAAATCCAATCTTTTTCATTTCCAACACTACCAGAATATCGCCGATTACGGTCATAGCCGTTGTTGAAGTGGTAGGCGAAAGCCCGAGCGGGCATACCTCTTTCGGGTTGCCGGTAAAGATACTTACCTCCGCAAATTTGGGGAGATCGCTATCCGGATTACCGGTAATAACTATAAACGGGACCTCTTCGTACAGGTTATGGGTAAGTTCAACCAGTTCGAGTATTTCGCGGGTTTTACCTGAATTAGACAGTACCAGCAACACGTCGTTAGCGCGGATAATTCCCAGGTCGCCATGCTGCGCTTCGCTGGGATGAAGGTACACCGCCGGGGTACCGGTTGAACAAAAAGTAGTGGCAATATTCTCTGCTATCTGCCCGGCTTTTCCCATTCCGCTGGCAATAACTTTCCCTCCTTCGGTGTGCACTTTCTGGTAAATAAGGTCCACAGCCTTTATATAGCTTTCCGAAACCGGGATATTCATAATTGCCTCTGATTCGTGCTTCAGCAGGGCAGTAATTTCAGTTAAGGTTTCGGAATATTCTGATGTTACCATAAATTATAGTTTAGCAGCAATAAATTTTTCGAGTTTAACCAGGTCATCTGTAAATTTCCGTATTCCGTCCGACAGTTTTTCAACAGCCATTGCTTCTTCGTTATGCATCCAGCGGAAATCCTTTTCGTCGAGGTGAATATGCTGTATATCTGCACTTTTCGAAGTTTCAGGATCGAGTTTACGGGTAAGTTGTCCCTGGTTATTTTCGAGTTCGGCAAGCAGGTTTGGCGAGATGGTTAACAGATCGCAGCCGGCAAGTTCAATTATTTCGCCGATGTTTCGGAAACTGGCTCCCATTACCTCGGTTTTGTAACCAAACTTTTTGTAATAATTGTAAATATATTTCACCGAAAGCACACCCGGATCTTCGGCAGAAGGAATAGAATCCACACCTCGTTCTTTTTTGTACCAATCGTAAATACGACCCACGAAAGGAGATATCAGCTGTACTTTTGCCTCGGCACAGGCAATGGCCTGGGCTTTGCTGAAAAGCAGGGTGAGGTTGTTGCGGATTCCTTCTTTTTCGAGCTGTTCGGCCGCTTTAATACCTTCCCAGGTACTTGCCAGCTTAATCAAAACTTTTTCGCGCGATATTCCGTTACTCTCGTAAAGTGCAATTATCTTGCGTGCTTTTACCAGGCTTCCTTCCAAATCGAACGAAAGGCGGGCATCCACTTCTGTTGAAACCCTCCTTGGAACAATTTTCAAAATCTCGAGCCCGAAATTTACAGCAAGCATATCCATGCTCTCTGCCAGTTTGGTTTCGAATGTATTTCCCTGTTTACGGCCATAAGCAACAGCGGCATCCACAAGGTGTGCATACTCAGGTTTCTGCGCAGCTGCATAAATCAACGAAGGATTTGTAGTGCCATCGATGGGTTTAAACTGTACATAACTTTCGAAATCACCACTATCGGCAACCACCTGGGTATATTGTTTTAATTGTTCGAGAAGATTCATTGTGCAAGATTTTAAATGTATAATTTGAATGACTTTATCTATGTATTGAATTGATTTACTTTTTGTTATTCATTCAAACGGAAATGTATGCTCCGGGCATTTCGGTAACGCCGGTGCAAATTTACGTTTAAAAGTCGAATCCGAACAAACCTTTTAGTTATTCAGCCCAGATAGCGCATATGAAAAACACATTGCTGGTTCAAAACCCGGGGTATATTTTTTGCAATTTATGAAGTCTGTTATCCATTTGCAGATTCAAAACCAACCTCAAAGAAAAAAGCACTTACACAATTTACAGTGCAAGTGCTTTCAGAGAAGTCTCCCCGACAGGATTCGAACCTGTGACCCATTGATTAAGAGTCAATTGCTCTACCAGCTGAGCTACGGAGAGATTTGAGGGTGCAAAAGTAACATTTTTTCGTTTTTGTTGATAAAAAAATATTTCTTTTTATTCGCACCGGGTTTTTCAATGAACCCGTAAGGATTCAAATTGTTAATTTTGCACCATGGATTCATCTGCACACAAATCGTTCAAATCGGCCTTAAAGGTAAACGAAGGCATAGAGCAACCTCCTTCAATAAACGCAGGCGCGGCGCGTCATTTCAGCAAAGCCGGCCGGTCGCTGCTGTCGCCCGACCAGTATGTTGAAGGCATTACAAACGGGAACCGAACCATCCTGAGCCAGGCTATTACCCTGGTTGAAAGTGCCCTGCCCCTGCACCAGGAAATTGCGCAAACCATTATCAGCAGGTGTCTCCCGTTATCGGGCAACTCGGTTCGGATTGGAATTACCGGGGTTCCCGGCGTTGGAAAAAGTACTTTTATAGAAGCTTTTGGGAAACATCTTACATCGCAGGGGCGTAAAATTGCCGTACTGGCTATCGACCCCAGCAGTTCCCGTTCGAGGGGCAGTATTTTGGGCGATAAAACCCGCATGGAAGAACTTTCGACTGACGATAACGCCTTTATCCGTCCTTCGCCATCGGCTGGATCGCTGGGTGGCGTTGCCCGCAAAACCCGCGAAACGATAATACTGTGCGAGGCTGCCGGGTTTAACACCATACTGGTTGAAACCGTGGGTGTGGGCCAGAGTGAAATTGCAGTTCATTCCATGGTCGATTTTTTCCTCCTGTTGATGCTTGGCGGGGCAGGCGACGAGTTGCAAGGCATTAAACGGGGCATCATGGAAATGGCCGATGCCGTGTTAATCAACAAAGCCGATGGCGACAACCTGAAACGTGTAACCATAGCCATGGCAGAGTTAAAAAGCGCTCTTCATTATTTCCCGCCAACTGATTCGGGGTGGCAACCGGTTTGCGAAGCCTGCTCTTCGGTTACCAAAGCTGGTATTCCGCGTGTTGACGAATTGATAAATGAATACGTCAGTTTCACAAAAAATAACGGCTACTTTGCCAAACGTAGGTTACAACAATCAAAACAGATCATGACCAGTGTAATTGACCAGGCTTTGCACGACCATTTTTATAATCAGCCCGATATTAAAAAAACCATGGCCAAAGTGGAAGCCGATCTGCACCATGAAAAAATCAGCGCCTATGTGGCCGCACAAATCCTGTTGGAGAAATATTTTGATGGTGTAAAATAGGCCCCTTTGTTACGTACACTCCAGTTTTAGAAACGGAATAAATCTTTTTGCCGGATTCCGGAACCGGGTGACAACTAAAAATCAGCGTGTGTTCCATTGGGCGCATCCAGGCTTAAAATCAAGAAGAAGTTGAGACTCAGATACTGATGTGTAAATAAATACCAAAATACTACTTTATAACTTATTTATTACTCAATATTTCGGACTTTTGTATCCGGCAAAAAGCAATCGGTTACCAGCCTATGAAACTATCAGCAACGTTATTATTGTTTTTATTTATATCCACCCGTGCTCTTGCTGCTTTCACTTTCAATGATAACTGTAAGAAAACCTACCTTCAGGTGATGTGCTTACAGTTTTCGGATGCAGAACAACGGATGCAATCGGAACTGAAATTGAATCCGAACAACCAGGTTCCTTACCTGATCGAAAACTATATCGATTTTCTGAAGGTGATGATTGGGGAGGAGAAGAAAGATTTTGACCAACTGGAAACAAAAAGGGTCTTCCGGCTTCAACACCTGGCGGCAAGCGGTAAAGACTCGCCCTGGTTTTTATACAGCCAGTCACTGGTTTACCTGCAATCGGGCATGGCCCGGATAAAGTTTGGCGAATATGTAAATGCTAGCCTCGATATTAACCGTGCTTACCGCTTATTACTTGAAAACAGGCGGAAATTCCCTGATTTCGTGATGAATAAGGCCGCGCTGGGAATTTTGCATTCACTCATCGGTACTGTTCCTGCCAAGTATCGCTGGGCAGTGCGATCGATGCAGTTCGAAGGTACAATTAGCGGTGGAAATTCAGAAATATCAGAAGCTTACCAGCAGATAGCATCAGATCCGCAGCTTGTATTTCTGTTGCCCGAAACAGCTTTCCTGCTTTCGTTTGTAACACTCAATTTATCTGCCGATGTACCTGCTGCGCTCAATATGGTCGAAAAACTGCAATCTTCTCCCCTGGCGCCTGTGATGAAGGAGAGTCCCCTGCTCATTTATATCATGGCCAATATTTATTCAAAAGCCGGCGAAAATGATAAAGTTATAAAACTGCTTACCGAACGGCCCAACACTGCCGACCGTTACCCGTTTTATTACCTCGATTACATGTTAGGCGTGGCTAAACTGAACAGGCTGGATAAAGATGCCTTTTATCCCCTGCTTAGTTTTCTGGGAAACTTCAAAGGCCGGAACTATATAAAATCGGCGTATATGCACCTGTCCTGGTTTTACCTGATTGAGAATAAACCGCAACAATATGCCATGTACATTGATCGCATAAAATTACGCGGCAACGACCAGGTGGATAATGATCGTGAAGCCATGGTATTTGCAGGGAGAAAAACCAAGCCCAACCTGGCTTTATTAAAAGCAAGGCTGCTTTTCGACGGTGGGTATTATGCCAGGGCAAAACACGAGCTCGATGGTTTTAAAGCAGCTGATAAAAAAGAGGAATTAGAATATACTTACCGGTTGGGCCGAATAAACCATAACTGGGGGAAAATAGAAAATGCCATCCATTATTACAACGAAACCATAAAAAACGGTGAAAAATCACCTTATTACTTCGCCGCCAATGCCGCATTGCAACTGGGTATCATTTATGAGCAGCGAAATGATTTCGAACAGGCACGCCTGTATTATTTAAAAGTGCTTGATATGGATTTTGATGAATACCAGTTCAGCATCAGCAATAAAGCCCAGGCTGGGCTGAACCGGATTAAAGGAAAATAAAGCAGGTGATTTCCGAAAAAAAACTAACGCATTTTTTGTTAATGTTTTAACCAGGTTTCCCCGAAATGCAGCTAATTTTTACCTGGTTTAAAATTTGAAATTTTCAGAATCTTCCGGGCTTCCGTATCATCCATCAACTGTTTCAGTGTTACGCCATCAGCTTCGCGCATGTAATCCCGCACGATCATCCAACCCATATAAGCTCCAAGCCGGCCAGGCGATTGCGATGCAAAACCAGAAGTAAAAGGCCCGTCAGTCATCATTTTTGAAATCCCTTGCGGATCGGACGAAAACAACAGCTGATGTTCAATAATAAAAGCCCAGATATTGCTTTCATTGCTTCGGCTCCATTCCAGTTGCTGTTTACTGTACCCGATTTTGTATTCATCTTTTACATCAGGAAGGGTAACATCCAGAAAATATAGTGCTTTTCCCGCCATAACCATCTGATCGAGCAAAGTATTGTTCTGATCATCAACACGTATAATATGATCGGAAACAGCCAGCATACAAGCCGGAAGTATATGTTCGGGTGTAAACCTGTTGATTTTGTATTTTGGCAAACCAGCTTTTTCGTAAGCAATTACATCGTTTCCCAGGAAAAGATCCAGCCCGATTGCCATAGCTGTATCGGCATAATAAACCGGATTTTCGACATCAAGTCCCGACACATAGGTAAAAACATGTGGTACCGGCTTTTCGGGATAAGCCTGCCTGAACCGGTCGAAAGCTCCTCCAAGTTCATCCTGCAAAAAGGACACATCGGGGAATTTCTTCAGGGTAAGATCATACAATTCCCTGATATTTGGATCGTTAATAAAATTATATACCCTGAGGACATTCATGGTATCCTGCCAGTTGTTACCCATGAAAAATGAATATTCCGGAGCCAACGTTGCCATGCCACTTTTCAGGTTCCGTTTATCGAGCGCAAACAATGCTTTTTCGTAACGCGATATTACCATCTTGCTCTCGCTGATTTTGGTTTCGGGCTGTGCGGGCATCACCACTTCCGGTTGCTTATTGCGGCATGATTGCACTATGATGATCAGGGCAGTTATTATAAGGTATCGGCTCAGGAAAGTAATTTTCATAAAAGAGAAACAGGTTGGTTGTTAACGGGAAGTATAACAGATTTTACTTGAGGAAATGAATCCCAATGAACTGGTGCAAAAGCTGAAATCCTTTAATAATCACGATATTTCACAGGATTGCAATAACAGAGTATTACAGCAGTCTGAATATCCGAATCTTTATAAGAATTTAATGCCCAGACTCACGTTAAAAATATTATTTTTCATCTCCAGGTTGCTGCTTCCATTGTAGATATTATCAATACCCATCTCGTATCGAACATCCAGCGTCACGAAGAATACATCTATTCCTCCACCCATTTGAACAGACCACATACTGTTTTTCAGATCGTCGGCTGATTTTATTGGCCAGAGTTCGCCCATATTTTCGGGATCAAGCTGCTTGTTTAAAGCAAATGAAACAACAGGTCCGGCCAGTAAGCGAAGGTTAAACGGGCCTTTATTAATGACCTTATAACCAAATATAACAGGTACTTTCAATGATTTAATGGTAACGTCCTGGTTCATGACCGATGACCCCACACTTTTACTCAGGGTCGATTCATCAATCTGGTAGTTGGCTTCCGGCTGTATATAAAATCTCTTGCCCAATCGCAAAAATGCGCCTACCTGGAACGAATTTTTAATGCTGGCCTGCACAGAATCAATATTGTCAGTGAGATTAAATGAATTATAACCCACTTTAGGACCGATGCTGAAAACTCCCTGTGCTTCGGCAGTTAGGCCAAGAGCACTAATTATGAGAACTATAATTATCTTTTTCATTTTTTTACCTGATTTTTATATATCAACGCTTAAAGGCTGCCGTTATTATCCGGGATCAGTTTCTGGTTTTAATATCAGCAAACGCAGGTGGAAAAAATTCTTGACCAAACATAATTTTTCCGATCTTTGCACATTATTATTGTAAACCAAACTCCTTATAAAATGAAGACAAAATTAACATTAGTTCTGCTATTTTCAGTTGTAACTATCGCATTAAACGCCCAGAATGTGCCATTTTATTTCGGACTGAAGGCTGCACCCTCAATTTGCTGGATGAAACCAGATGTAGATAACTGGAGTGGCGACGGCGCAAAAACCGGGTTCTCGTGGGGTTTTATTGCTGAGAAAAACTTTACCGAAAACCATAGCATTACCAGTGGCTTTAATATGCTTTTTAACGGCGGAAAATTAAAATACCCGACTGAAATAGATGGAGCATCTGGTACCATGTACCGTAATTATTATTTAAAATACATCGAAATACCGGTAACCCTTAAAATGCGTACCAATGACATTAACGGCATACGTTATTTCGGGCGAATCGGGCTGGGAACTGCCTTTAAAATCGGGTCGAAGGTTGAAGATAAATTCACAACCACCACGGGATCAACAACCACAAGCAATAAAAAGAACTACGATAAGGTAAGTTTCGTTCGCGAATCGCTCATTGTTGGAGTTGGCGGCGAATACGAACTTTCGGGTGGCCCCAAATTAGGTCTGGAACTCGCATTTAACAATGGTTTCACGAATATTCTTACCGAAAGCGGTCAGAAAGCAAAACCTAACTTTTTTGAACTGGCATTCTCAGTACTGTTCTAGGATAAAATATTTTCCGTATTTAAGCCCGGGTATCCATCCGGGCTTTATTTTTGTAGACTGGTTGCGTTACAATATCGGATTAAACCAAATACCAAACCTCCTGAATATTCAAAACGAACCTTAGTTTCTGATACACTTAACAAAGTACGAATATGCGTATAGCCCTGGCTCAACTTAATTATATTATTGGTGATTTTGAACTTAATACCCGTAAAATCATTCAAACCATTGAAAGCTGCCGCCAACAAGGAGCTGACCTGGTAGTGTTTGCCGAGTTATCGGTTTGCGGGTACCCGCCACGCGATTTCCTCGAATTTAATGATTTTATCGAGAAAAGTTACCAGGCAGTTGAAACCATTGCCCGGCATTGTACGGACATAGCAGCCATTGTTGGTGCTCCCTCGCGGAACCCGGATACAAAAGGTAAAAACCTTTTTAATTCGGCATGGTTACTATCCGATGGCAATGTACAATCGCTTGCACATAAGGCACTTCTGCCTACGTATGATATTTTCGATGAATACCGCTACTTTGAGCCAAACAGGCAATTTAAATGTATAACCTATAAAGGCGTAAAAATTGCGCTCACCATTTGCGAAGATATCTGGAACCTGGTGCCCGACCCGTTGTATATTTCGAACCCCATGGATGTTCTGGAGGCACAATCGCCTGATATTATGATTAATATTGCGGCATCCCCTTTTAATTACGAACAGCAAAACACAAGGCTCGGGATACTTCGCGCCAACACGGCGCTCTACAAAATCCCATTAATTTATGTGAACCAGGCAGGTGCGCAAACCGAGTTGTTGTTCGATGGCAACTCATGTGCAGTGGATATTGCCGGCAATATAACGGCACAATGTAAGGCTTTCGGCGAAGACACCACCTTTATTGATTTTAATCCGGAAACCGGATCGCTTGTTTCGGATTTGCCACCTGCAACCGTTAGTAGCTCGAAAATAGCCCTGATTCACGATGCCCTGGTGATGGGGATACGTGATTATTTTGCGAAGATGGGATTTAAAAAAGCCATCCTCGGGCTTTCCGGTGGTATTGACTCAGCCGTAACGCTGGCGCTGGCTGCCGAAGCGCTTGGAAAAGAGAATGTTTACGCGGTGCTGTTACCTTCCGAATTCTCGTCGGATCATTCCATCAACGATGCGGTGGCACTGGCCAAAAACCTGGGTTGCAAATACGACACTATCAGTATAAAAGATGGATATACGTCAATTTTAGGATCGCTTCAGCCCTATTTTAATAACCTGCCTTTTAATGTTGCCGAAGAAAATATACAGGCAAGGGTAAGGGCTATTATCCTGATGGGCTTAGCCAATAAGTTCGGGTATATTTTGCTGAACACATCCAATAAAAGCGAAGCCGCTGTAGGTTACGGAACATTATACGGCGATATGTGCGGCGGTATTTCGGTACTGGGCGATGTGTATAAAACCGATGTTTACGGCCTGGCAAATTACATCAACCGCGAACGCGAAATTATTCCGGTTAACAGCATTACTAAACCTCCATCAGCAGAACTCAGACCCGGGCAGAAGGACAGCGACTCACTCCCGGATTACGAAATACTCGACCAGATTTTGTATAATTATATTGAACTGCGACAAAGTCCTGCCGATCTGATTGCTGCCGGTTTTGATGAAACAACGGTAAAACGTGTGCTGCGCATGGTGAATATGAACGAGTGGAAACGACACCAGACACCACCCATACTGCGTGTTTCGCCAAAAGCATTCGGTCAGGGCCGAAGAATGCCGATTGTGGGAAGATACCTGGCGTAACACCGGTTTCAATTGCGCGACAAGTTTGAACACAAACCACCGTCTGTTGCGGAGGGCATTGCTTTGCCGCTGATTTTTTGTACCCTCTAAATTACCGTGTACAAAAAAAATATTCGATTCTATTGTTACTTATAGAAAATTTGTACATTTGAATGTCTGAGAATTTACTTTTTTTGTTAAATTTTAATTTTTTGTATCCCCGGTATGTTTCATTCAAGTTTTCATGTGCCTGCACTGATATTAACCATTTTACTTTTACTCACCTTGCGCTCAGCCAATGCACAAAATTATGATGCAGAATTAGTTAGCCAGCTAACTACTGTTGAAGTAAACGCTAACCGCCTGGTGCTAACCAGCTATTTTGAAGTACAAATAAACAACCGGGCAGGTGACAAATATGCCGAAATATCAATCCCTTTCAACAAGCTTAGCAGAGTAAGCAGTATAACCGCCTCTGTTTATGATAACACCGGCAAAGAAGTTAGCGTATTAAAAAAGAGTGATATCATCGACCGGAGCGAAATTTCATCTATAAGCTTATTCGAGGATACTTATGTAAAAGAGTTCAAACTAAGAAATCATACCTATCCATATATTTTGAAGTATTCCTATAAAATGGAATCGAACCAGTTTATGTTCCTGTGCCGATGGTTTCCGGTTCTAAATTATGATATTCCTACATCGAAAGCCATCCTTAAATTAAATATCCCAAATACTTACCCCATACGATTTCATGCCAATAAAGCCGATAGCCTTCAGATAGATACATTAGCCGGCCGCAAATATTATACCTGGCAGGCAGATTTTACCAACCCAATTGTGGCTGAAAACTGGTCGCCATCGCTACAGCAGTTCATACCATTTATCGAAGTAATTCCTGAGAAATTTGTATTTGAAAATGAAGGTTTACAATCCGATTGGAAATCATTTGGCAACTGGCATCTAAAACTTCTTAATAGCCTGAATGACCTGCCACTGCCTGAAAAAATCAAAATTCATTCTCTTACTGATGGTATCGCTGACAAGAAGGAAAAAATCAGGCAGTTATACCATTATCTTCAGGATGAAACACGCTACATCAATGTTTCAATTAAAACCGGTGGAATGAAACCATATCCCGCATCGTATGTAACTGAAAAAAAATACGGCGACTGCAAAGCACTCACAAATTATTTCATGAGTTGCCTGGGCGAAATCGGGATAAACTCATACTACAGTGCAGTTAATGCCGGTGATGACAACGAACCTATTGATACTGCATTTGCAGCCCAGCAGTTCAATCACGTATTTCTGTACATTCCGTTAGAAAGGGATACTTTGTGGCTCGATTGTACAAGCAAATTGGCATTTGGTTACCTGGGAACCTTCACACAGAACAGGCCGGCACTGGTATTAAAAAAAGATGCCAGCAAACTGGTTATGACACCAATGCTGACAAAGGATGATGTGCTTGAAGAAAGAAACATTAAGGCAACCATTGGCGTATCAGGTGATATGAAAGCAGATTACGACTGCAGAGTTAGAGGCGAAAAGTACGAATATCTTTCACAATTAAAATCAGAACTGAATGAGTCCGAAAGAAAATACTACCTCGACAAACGATTTGTCAACAAAGGTTTTCTGCTCGAATCGTATTCAATCACTATTCCCGAACGCGACAAGCCGGTGTTAAATCTGAACTTCTCGGCCACATCGGCACAAATGCTGAAAACTTACGGTAATGAATCGTTGCTGCAAGTAATTCCGGTAAGTTTTACATACATCGAAGACCCGAAAAAGAGAACACTGCCTGTGCAGCTTAACTATCCGTATTACAGGATTGATTCATGCGAATATGAAGTTCCATCCCGGTATTCAATTAAGGCAATTCCCCGAAATCAGAGCATTGAGTGCGATTACGGCAGTTACAAAGTAAGCTTTCTGCAGCTGGCATCAAGTGTAAAAGTTGTAAAACAAATATTTTTCAAAGCCGGTACCTATCTGCCCGGTGAATACCCCGGTTTTTATAATTTCATTTCTAAAATAGGTGAAGCCGAACAATCATTATATATAACTCTATCCAATAACTGATATGAAACATCCTATTACTTTAGCACTGCTTATTTTTTGCAGTTTAGTTCAAACAAAAGCCCAGGATTATTTTGAGAATTTCGGTAAAATCGGGCTCGACCAGATTGAAATGAAATCATGTTTTTACGACCCCAATGCGGATGCTGTTGTGCTTTCGGATGTTGCAAAATCAAGCTTTATACAAACAGATAATGGTTTTAATATCCTGTTCGAGCGGATAACCCGTATAAAAATTCTGAACGAAGCGGGGAAACGTTATGCAGAAGTTTCCATCCCGTTTTACCAGGAAGGGAACATATATGAAAAGGTAACCATTAACAAAGCCTGCACTTATACCATTGCAGGAGGAGGAATAAGCAAAATAAGCCAGCTCGATAATAAATCGTGTTACGAAGAAAAGACCTCCGAAAACTGGAGAGCCACTAAGTTTGCCATGCCTGATGTGCAGCCGGGCTCTATTATCGAATATACTTACAGCATCCAATCCCAATACCTGTTTAACCTGCACGATTGGGAATTTCAGTGGGAAATTCCTGTTTTATATAGTGCCTATGAAGTGAGAATGGTCCCTTTTTATGAATACACCTGGATTCTGCAAGGACGAAAATCAATTGACGATTACCAGACTTATGTTGACACCAAATCGCTGTCCCATCAATTCGGGGCCATAAATTATAATGATGTTGTTTACAAGTTCGGCCTCAAAAATATTCCTGCTTTTAACGACGAACAGTTTATTCCATCGAGGGCAGATAATATAATAAAAATTGATTTTCAGCTGGCTTCTGTTAACAGGCCCGACGGATCAAAAGTAAAAATTATGACCACCTGGCCCGAACTGGTTTCTGATTATCTGAAAAGTAATGATTTCGGAAAATACATAAAGAAATGTGAAAAAGGTGCCGGAGATATCCTTCTTCCAGATTCATTGATAGGGAAAACAGATCTGCAGAAATTTGATTTCGTGATCAGTTTTGCTAAAGATCATTTCAAATGGAATCATGAAAACAGCCAGTTTGCAAATAAATCACCATCGGAATTGCTAAAAGATAAAATAGGCAACAGTGCCGAAATAAACCTTTGGCTGGTAGGCGCATTGCGGACAGTGGGACTTGCGGCAGATCCTTTGGTTCTGAGTACCCGCAAACATGGAAAAATACTTATGGATTATCCATTCAGCAGCGATTTCAATACCGTAGTTGCTTACACAATTATTGACGGCAAGCCTGTACTGGCCGATGCAACCGATCCGTTTTGCCCGAACAACCGAATCCAGATGCAGTATATGAATGACAAAGGACTCGTGGTAAATAAGGATAATATGGCATGGATAAGCCTGCAAAGCCCGGTAATTTCAGCACTCAGCACCAGCATCAGAATTAAAACAACTCAAAATTTGCAACAAGCACATTTAATATCCACAGCTTCTGATTACGAAGCATTATGGTACAGGAACAATTATGCCAACAACCGTAAAGAATTACTGAATAGTTTAAGTAAAAAAAATTACCAGGTTGAAGACTCTTCGTTAACTGTTAAAAATGAAACCGACAGGAGGAAACCTTTCATATATGATTGTAATGTAGGGTATAAGCCGGAAGTGATTAATGATAAAATATATATTAGCCCTTTTCTGAATGAATCATATACCGAAAGTCCGCTCAAACAAAAGGTGCGCACCTATCCCGTGGACCTGACTTATCCGGTTAAGAGAACATACCTTTCAGAAATTACAATTCCGGAAGGATATAAAGTTGAGTTTTTACCCGAAAAAAGCACCTTCAACGATGAACTCTTTAACCTGGAATATAACATATGGCAGGACGAATCAAAAGTAAGCGTTTGCTTATCTTACACTTTTAACCAATCGGTTTATCAGCCCGAAGCTTATAACAGGGTTAAAACCATGTTCGACCGTATTGTAAAAAAAGGAAACGAGAAAATTGTTTTGGCTCCCAAATAAAAAAAATGGTCGGGTGCAAACACCCGGCCATTTTCCTTAATTAATCAGCCAAAAGAAGATAGTACAACAAGTCCCACTACAAAAATTATCAACCTGTAGCAGTAAGTTTATACTATCACAGCACAAATTACATATTAATCGCTTCCACCGATTTAATTTCGGGAATGGCTTTTTTCATAGCATCTTCCACGCCGTTTTTCAGGGTCATCCGACTGAAAGGGCATGAGCCACAAGCACCCTGCAACTCTACATTTACCACGTTATCGCCTGTAAGTTCAACGAAACTGATATCGCCGCCATCGGCCTGCAGGTATGGACGAATCTGCTCAATTACATTTTTAACTTTAGTTTCTAATTCTGACATCTTAATGTGTTTTTATTGTTTTTAAATTGTATTCGCTTATCACTTTGAATAATAATCCCGGATTAAGATTTTATTTCGACTACCTGGGTAGGATCGATGGTAGCATTACGGATGGCAATTTGCTGGGCAACCGACTCGGCCAACTGCCTGAATGCGGCTGAAACTGCTGATGAACCATCGAGTAAAGCTATCGGGCTTCCGCTATCGCCTGATTCGCAAATGCTTTGCACCAGAGGAATCTGCCCGAGCAGCGGTGCTCCAATTTCTTCGGCAAATCGTTTTCCACCTTCTTTACCAAAAATATAATACTTGTTCTCAGGTAATTCAGCAGGAGTAAACCATGCCATATTTTCAACCAGGCCCAACACCGGAACTTTAATGCTATCGGTAGTAAACATATTGTAGGCTTTGCGGGCATCAGCAAGTGCCACTTCCTGCGGAGTTGTAACAATTGCTGCACCGGTAACCGGAACAGTCTGTACCAGGGTTAGCTGTATATCGCCGGTTCCGGGAGGCATATCAATTACCAGGTAATCGAGTTCGCCCCAGTCGCCACCGGTAAGCATTTGTGTAAGGTAGTTTGAGGCCATTGGGCCACGCCAAACCAATGCTTTACTGGGATCAACAAAAAATCCGATGGAAAGCAGTTTAATCCCGTATTTTTCAATAGGTTCAAGTATGGTCCGGCCATTTTCCTCGCGCGCACTTGGCTGTGCATTTACCAGGTCGAACATCAGTGGCACCGAAGGACCATATATGTCGGCATCGAGCAATCCAACCTTAGCACCAAGTTGCGATAGCGCCACAGCCAGGTTGGCCGATACTGTCGATTTGCCCACACCACCTTTGCCTGATACAACGGCAATAATATTTTTTACACCACGCAACATCGTATCATCAGGTCCGCGGCGGGTGGTAGTACGCGACGAAAGCTCAACATTAACTTCAGCATACGGATCAATACGCCCCTGAATAGCCTTGATACAATCGTTTTTCATTTTTTCCTTCATCGGGCAGGCCGGTGTGGTAAGCACAAGTTTGAAGCTAACCTTTTTCCCTTCTATTTCTATGTCCTCAACCATGCCCAATGATACTACATCCCGATGTAAATCAGGATCATGAACAGTTTTTAAAGCACTGATTACCTGTTCTTTATTAATTTCCATTCGTCAGATTATTATTTTTATTTAGAACGTGTAAAGATAAATTAATTAATGATATAAGATGCTTTTAAAATTATTTTTATAAGTACCCAATTACCTGAATACGTGTTTTGATGATGACGAACATAAATGGGCAATAAAAAAAACCCTCCCATGCATGTTTCAGCAGGGAGGGCCTGGTTAATTGTTTGGTGGTTAGTAAAACAATCAGATCGCTTGTTACCGTATAAACAAAAGTTCGCGATATTTTGGCAACGGCCATTTTTCGTTATCCACGATAAGCTCAAGTTTGTCGATATGGTAACGGATTTCATCGAAATAAGGGAATATCTCAGTGGCATAAGCAAGGGCTCTTTCGCGGGTTTCCTCAATGTTGTTGGCCTTTTTGCGGGCTTCGATCATTTCGTTCACCTTTACTTCAATCACTTCGATATGTTCTGAAATTTCCTTAATCAGGTTTAACTTGCGTGAAGCGAGTGCTTTAAATTCAACGTCGCTGTACAGATTTTTCATACCCTGGGCACTGTTGATCAACATCGCCTGGTACTCGTACACGGTTGGAAGAATATGATTCATAGCCAGGTCGCTCAACACGCGGGCTTCAATCTGTACTTTTTTAATATACAGTTCGTTACGAACTTCGGTACGTGCTTCCATTTCAACATCGTTGTACACATTGGCCCTTTTGAAAAGTTCGCGTGCGTCGGGAGTAAGGTAGGCATCGTAAATCAAAGGAACAACAGCCTCACAGTCGAGTCCGCGTTTGGCAGCCTCTGCTTTCCACTCTTCGCTGTAGCCGTTTCCATCGAAACGAATCGCTTTCGATTTTTTGATCAACCGGCGAAGCACCTGCAGAATGGCTTCATCCTTTTTAACGCCTTTGTCAATAATGGCATCCACTTCAGTTTTAAAATCAACCAGCTGAACGGCCAGTGCAGTATTGAGGGGTATCATGGCCGAAGCGCAGTTTGCAGTTGAACCTACAGCGCGGAATTCGAAACGGTTACCGGTAAATGCAAATGGCGAGGTTCGGTTACGATCGGTATTGTCGAGTAGAATTTCCGGTATTTTACCAATGTCGAGTTTAATAGCGGTTTTTTCTTCGGGCGACATTTTTTCATCGGTTACCCTTTGTTCAATTTCGTTCAGCATCTTGGTGAGCTGCTGCCCGAGGAAAGCCGAAATAATAGCAGGTGGCGCTTCGTTTGCACCCAGCCTGTGCTGGTTACCCGACGAAGCTATTGAAGCTTTGAGTAAAGCGTTATGTTTGTGCACAGCCACCAACGTGTTAACCAGGAAAACCAGGAACTGCAGGTTGGTTCGGGGAGTTTTACCGGGCGATAATAGATTTACCCCCGTATTGGTTGAAACCGACCAGTTGTTATGCTTACCCGAACCATTTATGCCGGCAAAAGGTTTTTCGTGAAGTACAACTTTGAAATGATGGCGGCGGGCAACCTTACGCATAAGCATCATTATCAAAAGATTGTGGTCGTTGGCCAGGTTTGTTTCTTCATAAATCGGGGCAAGCTCGTACTGATTCGGAGCTACCTCGTTATGCCTTGTTTTTAAAGGAATACCAAGTTTGTATGCTTCAAATTCAAGATCTTTCATAAATGCAAGTACCCGGCTGGGGATCTGCCCGAAGTACTGGTCTTCCAGCTGCTGGTTTTTAGCCGAAGCATGTCCCATGAGGGTACGTTCGGTAAGCACCAGGTCGGGGCGTGCATTATACACCGCTTCATCCACCAGGAAATACTCCTGCT
>CALCJE010000056.1 GCA_937965665.1 uncultured Bacteroidales bacterium | reverse complement strand
TACGAGATGCCTAAGTGACTGGAGTTCAGACGTGTGCTCTTCCGATCTCGTGGCAACACGATGACCTGATTGCTCCTTTTGATTTTGCAATTCTTAAACCTCAGTCGGAATTACAATCGGAACGTAAAAAAGCACTTTCGGAGTCATACTTGTTTTTCAGGGTCGATAACAACAAAGTTGAGTATGCAAAAAGCGAATTCCTGGCCCGCCTCGACCGTGAAGCTCCAAAACAGATGAGCACCCAGGAAAAAGAGTTGCTGATCAAAACTGCTTTTTCATTACTCGATACCGTTTATAAACTTGGGGTCATTGAAATGACCCCTGACCTGGAGAAGAAAAGCACTGATTATAAAATAGCAGTAGTCGAGAATAACCTGGCTAAAATTGTGCCTGTTAACAGCCTGCTTTCCATAAGCAAGGCGAATGAATTTATATTGCTTCACCTGCCGGGTTACCCGGGCATTAACACGAAGCTTATATTGCCGGTATTGCAGTCAACCTTAATGCATAATGTTATTTTTGATGAGGATCTTACCCTGAAACAACGTGAGCAATCACTTGCCGATATTTCGATTACCAGGGGAATGGTGCAAAAAGGCGAACGGATTATTGCCAAAGGTGATCTTGTAAACGAGACTAAATTTCAACAACTCGAATCGTTGCGTCTTGAGTTCGAAACCAAGTCGGGTTCGGGTTATAACTTTAAAATGATATTTGTCGGGCGGCTCATCCTCATTTCAATGGCGCTGCTTGTATTCGGGTTATTCCTGTATACTTTCAGGCACGATATTTACTCCGAAAATAAAAATATTGTGCTGCTGCTTTTGCTGGTTACCATTATGGTAACGTTCACCACCTTTATAATGAATATCAAGGTGTCGTATATCATGGCAGTTCCTATTTGCCTGGTGCCCATTATTGTCAGAACTTTTTACGATACCCGCCTTGCCCTGTTTGTGCATATTATCACCATTATTGTGCTTGGATTCCTGGTTCCGAACAGTTTTGAATTTTTGTTCATGCAACTCATAACAGGTATTATCACCATCATCAGCATTGTGCGCCTGCATCACCGCTCGCAGTTTTTCTTCACTTCGCTCATGATCATGGTTTCATATTCAGTTATCTATATCGGGATGACATTGATGCAGGAAGGTTCAATTGCGCAGGTGAGCCGTGTAAGTTTCCTCATGTTTGGTATCAGTGCGTTACTCACACTTTTTTCGTATCCGCTTATTTACCTTTTCGAGCGCATCTTTGGGATGATTACCGATGTTTCGCTGATCGAATTATCAGATACCAATTCGAAATTACTTCGCGAACTGGCCATCACCACACCAGGCACATTTCAGCATTCGCTTATTGTATCTAATATTGCCGAGGAAGCTGCACGTGCTATCGGGGCTAATTCGTTGCTGGCTCGTACCGGGGCGCTGTACCACGATATAGGCAAGATGGATATGCCTATGTATTACATCGAGAATCAAACCGGGGGAATTAATCCACATGATGACCTTTCGTACGAGGAAAGTGCACGCATCATTACCGGTCATGTAATCAGGGGGATTGAGAAAGCA
This sequence comes from uncultured Bacteroidales bacterium, assembly GCA_937965665.1. GTDB lineage: Bacteria > Bacteroidota > Bacteroidia > Bacteroidales > UBA4417 > UBA4417. Next base: position 1,690 of record CALCJE010000056.1, on the reverse strand, counting down.
AGGCTGAATAAACTTCCGGAGGCTATTATCGATTTTATCCGTACGCATCACGGAACCCGCTATACTCAGTATTTTTATCAAAAGTTTAAAGAAGAGAACGGCGATGAGCCTTTTGACGAAACACCTTTCCGTTACCGGGGACCTATTCCTTTTTCGAAAGAAACATCAATTTTAATGATGGCTGATTCCATCGAAGCCGCATCGCGATCACTTAAAGCGCCCAGCGAACAGGATGTAAGCGACCTGGTTGAACGACTAATTGATAACCAGATGGATGGGAAGCAATTTCGCAATTCGTTGCTAACGCTGAAGGATATTTCAACGATAAAAAAAATTATCAAAAAGAAATTGTTGAGTATCTATCACATCAGGATTGAATACCCGGTAATACGGTAACTTGCATTAAAACTTAAAATTCGATTTTTCTCAGGTAATCAAGGGCTTCGGGCCCAAGGTTAAAGAGCAGGTCAATCATACTCAGGTCAGGGATAAAGCCAAGTTTTTCCTCAAATACCTGTATGTACCGGGGCATTTCTACCGGATTGTGATCAGCCCTGTTTAATTTTGGATGAAACGTATTTCTTAAATCAGCCATTTCAACCTGGTGGAAGTACTCCCCGGTGTATACCAGCTTTTTCGAATTGCAACCCAGAATAGTGAATAACAGGCTGATTAACTCATGGTTGAGTTCGACCAGTGATTGATGTTTTTTTGCAAATATGGGTTCCAACAGGTCGCGGTAGTACAAAAAATAAGGCGATTTATTATACGCAGTAACCACTGAGCGCCAATGCAACTGTTGCCAGTTTGTGGAATAATCAATCAGGATATCTGCAGTTTTGGTGTGGTTTCCATTCGTTTTTTTTACAGGCACTGTTAACGCGATTATGCCCGAAGCTGTGGCAATATTACACCTGTTCCTGTAGGTTTGCTTGGGATAAGTTTCATGAATTTCGATGCTTATACTTTCTGACTGAATGGCGGAAGCCATCCACGAAATGGGGGGTAAGTATGCGGTTGAAAGTAGAATAGGCGACATACGCTGGATTTGTGGCAAAAGTACTAAAAAGAAAAAGGGCGGCCAATGGGCCGCCCTTGGAGCAAAATATGACTTATATTAGTTTGAGGCGAGTAATACTTCGTTGATGGCATCGGTCATAGCTTGTTTGGGTAATGCGCCCATAGCCATCTGTGGTTTTCCATCCTTAGGACAGAAAAGCAGCGAAGGGATGCTTTGTATTCCAAATGCGGCTGCCAGTTCCTGTTCTTCTTCGGTATTCACTTTATAGATATTGATTTTACCAGCGAATTCTTTCGAAAGTTCTTCCAATATCGGGGCAACCATCTTGCAGGGCCCGCACCAGTCGGCATAAAAATCGATGAGGCATGGCAGGTTGCCTTCAAATTTCCATTCCTGGTTTTGTTCGTAGTTAAAAACTTTTGTTAAAAAGGTTTCTTTTGTCAAATGTTCCATTGTGATTATTATTTTTCTGATTATTACACGTGTTATTTTTTCTGAAGCAGCAATTCTGTAATAGCTTTTTCGTAGGTTTCTTTTGGTAAAGCACCCTGTGCCATCTGTGGATCAGCATTTACCGGGCAGAAGAATACAGTTGGTATGCTCCGTATCCCGAAAAATTGTGAAAGCTCCGGTTCTTTATCAGTGTTTACTTTATAAATCGTAACCTGG
>CALCJE010000055.1 GCA_937965665.1 uncultured Bacteroidales bacterium | reverse complement strand
ACAGGACCTGATATTTTGGGTGCAAAAACTTTCGCGCTGATTGAAGGCGATTTTACGGGTGCCTCCAATTAGGAGAATAACAGTTTCAGGCTGCGGCATGCTTACATCAAAATGAAGTGGGCCAACACCAGTCTTACTGCCGGCCAGTACTGGCACCCGATTAACATACCCGAAATGATTCCCAATGTGTTGTCGCTTAATACAGGCGCTCCTTTTCATCCTTTCAGCCGGCAGCCCCAGATACGGCTCGATGCCTCGAAGGGGAAAATCAACACGGTGCTGGTTTTTGCTGCACAGCGCGACTATGTGAACAGTGGCCCGGCAGGCGCATCGTCAGTTTACCTTCGCAACAGCATGGTCCCGAACCTGCACGGACAGGTGCAATACACGGGTAAACAGCTTTTTGCAGGCTTGGGGATGGACTATAAACGACTTACACCCAGGTTGGTTACTGATAGCCTATACGCTACGAAGGCATCGGTAAATTGCTTTTCGTACACAGCTTTTATGATGGCAAAAACGAAGCCGCTGGTGATAAAAATGCAATGGATATACGGGCAGGGGCTCAACGATCACTTGGTGATGGGTGGTTATGCAATCAGCAGGATTGATCCGCTTACCAACGAGCAGGAATACCAGCCTCTGAATTATTTATCGGGCTGGGTTAACCTGCAAACCACGGGTAAAACCTGGCAGGGTTCCTTATTTGCCGGTTACACTAAGGGCTTAGGCGCGAAGGAAAACATAGTTGGCGCGGTTTATGCCCGCGATGCCGATATTGCTTACGTATACCGTGTAGCACCAATGATCAGTTATATAAACGGCAAATTGCTGGTAAGCGCTGAGTGTGAGTTTACTACGGCTGCTTATGGTAAATTGGATGCAAAGTGCAAGGTGTACGATACGGCCCCGGTGACCAACAGCCGGATTAGTTTTTCAATCGGCTATTTATTTTAAAAGCTATTTTTCTCCTTTTGGAAATAAAAAAAGCCCTGCTTACGTATAAGCAAGGCTTTTTTTATTTTTTCATGGGCACTTTGGCCTCCATCAGAAGCTATGCCGGGGATGATGTTCAGGATTTTGTTTTGTTGGTATGCATTCCAAGTACCGGGTACAGCGGGCAATAACTAACCAGGCTGGTAAGTGCAAGCAGAGCGGCAATTACGAGCGATACGATGCCGGTCGTACCGCTTATTACATTGGTAAAATATAGTATCGCAATAACAACAGCAGCGATAATGCGAATAATTCTGTCGGTAGTTCCCATGTTTGGTTTCATAATCAGTTCGATTTAGGGTTATTATATTTTATTAGCAGCAAAATTATAATCCGGTTCCGTCAAACTACGTGATCACAGTCACAATGCGAACAGTTTTTTGTTGGTTTGTGGTTTTTAATCACCTACTCATTTATAACACGGTAATCTGGTTGCGGCCGGTGAGTATGCGGTTTTCGCCTTCCAGCTTTTTCAACAGCCGGCTGATAACTTCACGTGCTGTGCCCATGTCGGTGGCAATTTGCTGGTGTGTAACCGAGAGTTGTTTGCTTCCGGAAAGCAGGGCTTTTTCCTTGAGGTAGAGTAAAATACGTTCGTCGAGTTTGTAAAAAATCAGCTGGTAAATCGTGTCCATCAGGTCGAGGTAGCGTTTGTTAAACATCTCGTACACATAAAAATTAAAAGCCGGGTAAGTAGTAATCCATTGGCGGAGTTTATCTGATGGAATAAGCAAAAGACTGGTTTCCTCGGGAGCATTGGCCTCTATCAGGCTGGCCGAATTGCTGCAGCAGGCCGAAAACGACATGATGCACATTTCACCGGGATGTATATAGTAGAGCAGCAACTCTTTATCGTCCTCAATGCGGCTCACTTTTACCAGGCCTTTAACCACCAGCGGGATGGAACGGACATAATCACCGGTTTTAAGCAGCGTGGTTTCGGCCGGTATATCCATAACAACAGCTTCGTTTGCAATAAATTGGAGGAGTTCGGTGTTAACCTGTGGGAGTAGTTTTTTGAGCGCAATCAGGTCCATGGGTTTTAAAATGTTATTATTTGTAAATTATTATAATGTATGCCGACCCATAATGCGATTTTTATGAGCAATGCTAAAATTACGGAAAAGCCTGTAATTAAAACATATCTGCGAAATGATTTTTCCGCTGACGACTGCAGTTAATGCATGTATAAGTTTACATTGTTGATTTAACATTGCTTTTTTTACTTTTGCAGCTCTTTTACCCGATTTGCCGATGGAGTTACTCACTATTTTCCTGATTGCCATAAGTCTTTCGTTCGACACCTTTGCTGTTTCTGTTTCCAGTGGTTTGATTCTGCCGAAAATTGATTTTAAAAATGCAACGAAAATTGCAATCACGCTGGCTGTTTTTCAGGCTGCAATGCCTGTAATAGGTTGGCTTGCAGGCTCGGGCATAAAAAATTATGCCGAGAATTTCGATCACTGGATTGCATTTATAATTCTCGGATTGTTGGGCGGCAAAATGATTTATGAGAGTTTCAGCACTGATCCAGAAGACCGCTCCGTGAATCCGCTCGAAGTTAAAGTAATGGTTGGTATGGCGATTGCTACCAGTATCGATGCGCTCATCGTGGGATTCAGCTTTGCATTGCTCAACTACAAAATAATGGTTTCCATTGGCATTATTGGCGCTGTAACTTACATTGTAGCCATGCTTGGGATGCTTTTTGGTAAGAAAATCGGTGCCCGGATGGGCCGCAGGATGGAAATGCTCGGCGGTATTATGCTGATCTTAATCGGGCTTAAAATATTGTTGGAGCATATTTCTGTGTAATTCGCATCTAAACTACGCGTTCCTGCAGGGATGTCGAAAACCGGTCTGAGAAGGGTTTTGTTTACTAATTGTTCCGGTTCAGCCAGTTCATGCTGCTTTCCAATGTAGGCATATCGGTGATGATGATTTTAACCGGTTTACCGGTAAGCGCGGTCAGGCTGCGTTCCTGCTTATCGAGCGATTGCTTTTTTGCTTTTTCCAACGCCGGTTTAAGATACTCGCGCAGCGCCATTTCATTCAGTCTTTTTACAATAGCTTCTTTATCAATCTCCACCGATGGGTCGTACGACGATTCTTTGATCTGTTCGATTGAACTGTTGTCGATGCTTACATAGGTCAGCCTTAGCGGTGCATGCACTTCTATTGCCTGGGCAGTGATCGTTATGCTGGTATTGATGGTATCACCCAGGTCGATATGAAACCCGATCCGTCCTTTTGCCGTAGTGGAAACTTTTTCGGTAAATTTAAGCATGTCCGATCCAAAGTATTTTTTCTCGGTACTTGTGATGTTCATCAGCTTGAAGTCCTGTTCCCACACAACCAGTTTTGCCGTACTACGCAGTTTGTCGAATATAATATTGTTTTCTTCGAGGGTTCGTTTTTCAATAATTTTCATATCCACGAACCTGAAAACCAGGTATGCAGCTAAAACTATTATAGCTATTAATCCAACCAGTTTTAACCCACTATCAGCTTGTTTCCGGAAATATTTCAGCATACGGAATGATTAAACTTCAAATTTAATGACAATTATCGCAACAACTGCAGGCCAGCTGGTTTTTTCGTGCTTTTTCGAGGCTTTCGCGGCCCTCGCTGAAGGCGTACCAGGCGATGCCCAATGATCCGGCTATGTCGATATAACTGATTTTGAAAAGCTCGAACAGAATGCTTGAGGCCAGCAAAATAAAACTCAGGTACAGGCAGGTCCTGGTACAGTGTGCATCAGCAATAATGGCTTCTGAATGAAGTTCCTTGCCTGTTTTTAGTTTATAATACATCAGGAAATACATGGTAAGTATTGATATTGCAGCAATCACAATACCTGCCAGCGTTGTTTCGGGTTTCGAATTTTGAATGATTTTCAGCACACTGCCCACTACCAGTCCCACTGCAAGCAACATAAAAGCTATACCGGTTATCCGAAGAGCAAGTCGTTCAAATTTATCGAAATCCTTTATTTCGCTTCGCTGCATGCGGATAACCATATGCAGGATGCCAATGCCCGAAATCACTTCGACAAAACTGTCGATACCGAAACCTAACAACGCCAGCGTATCGTCGGTACTGCCAAAATATACCGATACCAGGCCTTCAACAATGTTATATGCAATAGTAACTATGCTAAGCCACAGTGCCACATTGAGCCATTTCGGGGTATCCATCTGCATGGGCTAAAGTATTTGCTGGTATAAATGGAAGTTTTCGGAATCGAAGCAACAGAAAAACACTTTATCTATGGCTTTATTACCGACTAAAAAATCCTTCGTTTCCCGGGTGGCTATTTCGGCAGCTTTATTTTTAGGAAACCCATAAACGCCGGTACTTATATTGGGGAACGCAATGCTTGTACAATGGTTTTCAACAGCCAGTAAAAGGCTTTTCCGATAACAGTTTGCCAGCAATTCCGACTCATTGTAATGGCCTCCGCGCCACACCGGGCCTACAGTATGGATTACATACCTTGCCTTGAGGTTGTAGCCTTTAGTGATTTTTGCATCGCCGGTCGGGCAGCCGCCCAGGGTAATGCATTCGGCCAGTAAACCGGGCCCGGCTGCCCTATGTATGGCTCCATCCACACCGCCACCTCCGCGCAGGCTGTTGTTAGCCGCATTTACAATGGCATCCACATCCAGTTGGGTGATATCGGCCTGTATGATCTCAATAACAGCCATCGTACATTAAGCTAATGATTATTTGTGTGCGTTCCGGTAGGCGCGTTTCCAGGCACGGCGGGCCCAGTAGTGTCTGCGCCAGTATTTACCCCACCTGATCCCCGACCAGATCCGTTCGTGGATATAGTAAATAAAGAGCTTAATCAGGAATTCAATCACCGCAATTAAACCGGCATTGCCAATACTTTCGCCCAGTGAAAGGCTTTGGTATTCGTGTGAGTAGATAAAAATAGCAACAAACATGGCCCCCGATGCAAATATACGGTAGGTAATTGTTTTGAGCAGGCTTCGCTGCGGGCTGTCGCGGAATACTACTTCTATTTCCGGATTTTGTGGTTGTATCGGTGTTTTATTCATGCTTATTTGTTTCGATTCAAAGATATAACTTCCTGCCAGTTTTTTATGATTAATACCTGAAATGAGTTTTTGCTGCCTCCAGCAACTGGGGGTGAAGTATGGTATTTGAGGCCAGTAGCTCAGCACCAAAGATGTAATCATTCCCGCCTTTTAAATCGGTTATGGTTCCTCCGGCTTCTTTCACAATAATAACACCTGCTGCCACATCCCAGGCATGCAGCCCGTATTCGTAAAAACCTTCTACGCGGCCGCAGGCTGTATAAGCCAGATCGACAGCTGCTGAACCCAGTCTTCGCAAACCTGAGGTATTGCGGGCAAAATAAGTGAATAGCTCAATGTATCCGTCGAGCTTGCCAAAATCGTAGTAGGGAAATCCCGTAGCAAGCAGCGCATTTTTCATTTCGTGCTGATCCGAAACACTTATTCTTTTTTCGTTCAGGTAAGCCCCGCCATCTTTCCATGCATAGAAACACTCGTTCAGATTTGGCTCATAAATTACCCCGCAAACAATCTCGTTGTCGGCCATCAGCCCGATGCTCACCGAAAACAAAGGAATATGATGCAGAAAATTGGTGGTGCCATCCAGCGGGTCAACAATCCAGTCGTATTTTTTGCCACGCTGCGTTGCCGTTTGTTCTTCGGTAATAAAACCTGCTTCGGGCAAAATTTCAGCCAGCCGTTGAACAATGCGGGCTTCAGCAGTTTTATCCACATAGCTTACAAAATCGTGCAGCCCTTTCACTTCAATATCTGTCGACCTGACGTTATTAATTTCTTCGAGGAAAAATTTCCCGGTTTCTTTGGCCAGGTCAATTACCTGGAGTGTGATGCTTTTATAGTCCATTTTTATAAGTATTTTGATGTTTTCAGGAAATAAATATCAATATTTTTTGTTTTCAGGTACTTCCGGTAACTTAATTTAAGATGCTCCCCAGATAGGGTTAAGTTTTTTTACTGAAATAATTTTCTATGCCGAATCCTGCTGTGCCTGAGTTGTTAAAACGCTTAAGTGTAAACCTGTTTATTCTTTAACTCAGCCTGGTGCTGTTTTCGAAACCAGATAATTACACCTACACCAAGTATAATCAGCAGTGTCGAAATTACTTCAGCCTGGCTTACATGCATGCCCGGTAAGCTGTATTTATTGTTTACACGGATTTTTTCGATGAGGAAACGTTCCATGCCATTCAAAATCATAAACATACCGAAAAGCACCACCGGGGCTTTAACCCGGATTCTCATCGACCAGATTACACCAAAGGATGCCAAAGAAATCCTGGATTCATACAGCGATGTAGGAAACACCGGTCGTGCCAGTTGCCTGCAATGGGGCCCGATGCACCCGGCAATGGATATTCCCTGGTTGGCCACATTATGCGGGAAATTGTAAGCCCACATCCAGTCGGGGAGCCATGCCAGCAAATGAGGTTGCGCCATGGTATTAGCTATTCCCCAGCAGCCGTCGCCCGATAGGTGACAACCTAAGCGGCCTATAGCATATCCAAGCAGGATTGCCGGTGCTGAGCAATCTATCACATGTTTCCAGTTGAGCCCGATCATTTTCACGTAAAAAAGCAACACTACCACGGCAGCAACAAATCCGCCGTAAAATGCAAACCCGCTGAACGAAAGAAGACTACGAACGGGGTGGTTCATGAATTGACTGAAATTATCGAAAATATCGAATAATTTTGATCCGGCCAGGGCTGCAACAATAGCAATAAACAGGATGCTCCATGTGTGTTGCCAGGGGTGTACCAGTACATTTTTTTCAACTGAAATATCGTATTTGCGGGACCTGTAAATGGTGTAAAGATGGTAACAACTTGTTATTATCGGAATAATTATGAGCGCCACCAGGCTCCCTTTGGCAGAAAGAATGTACTGCTGGGGATTGGCTGCAAAAACAGGGTAATCGATAATGATGCCGAAAAATTTCCATCCAATCAGCGTTGAAAATAACAGGCCGCCCAGAAATTCGGGCCAGCTGGCAGGTTTATTGGGCTCTGTGCTCACTTGTCGTGCTGCAAGTAATCCTTCGTTCTCCTTTCTTTTCAGTTCTGAACGCAGTATGATCCCGCCACAGGTAAATGCCAGCGCCAGGAAAAATCCATACGTTTGTACCGGCAGGTTGATGTTGCTCCCAAACAGGTAATTTACAAGATCCGATAATTTAGGGAACATATGTGGTTAGGTTTGGGGAGTTTTGGGTGTTTGAGGGATTTGAGAGAGATTGAGGGGTTTCAAGAGTTTCAAATGTTTCAAGAGTTTTAGTGTCGTTGCGAGGAGGTACAGCCTGTCCCGATTTATCGGGAACGAAACAACAATGTTACAGGACTTGCAGATTTTGCGCTTTGATTTTCTTTTGTTTTAAGGTTAAATCCGGGGGATGATGTAAGCTGCCAGCACCGGCAATGATGTGTTGAAAAGCGACTTTTATTTCCCGTTCCGGCTGGTTAATTCCTGCTTATGCGAATAGAAATTACAAAAACTCAACGCTGCAGGTATCGTCAGTATTTACCGAAATAATCCTTACCAGGTTTATCTGGTTAATCAGTTCTGATTTGAAAGGTGTCCGGACTTTAACATAATTGCCGGTAAAACCATGCATAAACCCGTTGATATTATCGGATTCCCACAGAACTTCAGCTGTTTTGCCGATTTGCTGGTGGTAAAAACGATTTTTTTTCTGTTCCGAAAGTTCGTGCAACAGCTGGCTGCGCCGCCGCTTTTCACTTTCTTCCACCTTGCCCTCCATCTGTAAAGCTTTGGTACCAGGCCTTTCGGAATAACTAAATACATGCAGGTAGGTTACATCAACATCGCTAATAAATTGATATGCGTCTTCGAAGTCTTCGGGCGTTTCGCCGGGAAACCCGACAATAACATCGGCAGCAATACAGGCATTGGGCATCAATTGCTTAATGTGTTTCACCCTGCCGGCAAAAACATCGCGCAGGTATTTGCGCTTCATCAGCTTCAGTATTTTATCGCTGCCGCTTTGCAGCGGGATGTGGAAGTGGGGAAGGAGTTTGTCGGAAACCGATACCAGGTCGATGATATCATCGTTGAGCAGTTCTGGCTCAATGGACGAAATGCGGATGCGTTCAATACCTTCGAGTACCGAAAGCTGCCTGAGCAAACCGAGGAAAGTTTCGTTGTTTTGTTGCCCGAAGTCCCCGATATTCACGCCGGTGAGTATAATTTCTTTCACTTCGGTTGCGGCAATTTCGCGGGCAACTTTCATGGTGTTTGCAATGCTTTCGCTGCGGCTCCGGCCCCGCATGAAAGGAATGCTGCAATAGGTACAGAAATAGTCACACCCATCCTGAACTTTGAAAAACGACCGGGTTCGGTCGCCCATGGAATAGGAGGGGAAAAATTCCTTTGTTTTGTTGATCTCCGAAACATACGATTCGTGATGTCCGTAGGCATGCGTTTCGTTTTTCTCACCCTTAATCACTTCGCCCAGCCTGAATTTATCCTGGTTGCCGAAAACCCAGCTCACGCCTTCCATAGCGCTGAACATGTCTGGATTAGCCTGCACGGCGCAGCCTATTACGGCTACCTGGGCTTCAGGGTTACGTTTGTGTGCCTGTTTGATGGCTGTTTTGCATTTTTTTTCGGCTACCGCTGTCACGGAGCAGGTATGCACCACGTAAAAATCGGCTTGTTCGCCGAAATCAACAATTTCGAAATCTTCCACGCCAAACTGTCGTGAAATGGTGCTTGTTTCGGAAAAATTAAGTTTACAACCTAAGGTATGAAATGCGATTCGTTTCTTTAATGTCATGCTGCAAAATTACGGAATTTAGCGGATATGGTTTTGATGATCAATGTTTATAGCTCAACTAAGCAGGTTGGAAGTTTCAAACCCCTGCCTGCAGCAGGCTAGCTCCAAACTCTCAAAACTCTTCAAACCCGCTTCGACTCAGCGTGACAAAGGTCCTGAAACTCTCGTTGCTTCGTTCCCGATAAATCGGGACAGGCTGTACCTCCTCGCAATGACCCAGAAACTCCTCAACCTCCTTTCTCCTCTCTCCAATGGCTGTACTGTTGCAGCAAGATGCCCGAAACAATAATCACCAGTCCGGTAATGGTCGAAATCAGGATTTTTTCGCCTACAAATATTGAAACCAATATGAGCGAAATAAACGGGGAAATAAACACCAGGTTCGAAACGCGGGCTGTATTGGGCGATCGATCGAGTGCTTTGAGCCATAAAACGAAGGTGAGCCCCATTTCAAAAATACCGATGTATATTCCTCCGGCTATACCTTGCCAGGGTGGCAAGTTGAGTTTGCCTGTTATGATGCAGTATACCAGTATATATAAGAACCCAAAGGCAAAATTCAGGAACATTTTGGGTACTGCTTCGCGGCTATCTTTCATATTCAGTATCCAGAACGATGCCCAGAACAAGGCACTACCCAGCGCCAGAGCAACGCCAACCGGATCGCTGAAATGGATATCGCCCAGGTTTCCATGTGTGGCTATGATAACAGTTCCAACAAAGCTCACCATAATGGCAATAAAGCTCAGTAAACTGATATGCTGTTTCAGAAAAATGGCTGAAAAAATTACCAGCATCAATGGCCAGATATAATTCAGCGCCACCCCTTCCTGTGCCGGGATACGACTATAGGCTTCAAATAAAACAAGGTAATAGAGCAGGGGATTAAACATTCCCATGGTTGCAGAGCCAAGCCATTCCTTGCGCCCCAGTTGTGCCAGGCCAAACGAATGCCCCGAAAGTTTAATCTGAAGGCCCAGGAAAGCAAAGGCAGTTGCAGCGGCAAGTAAAAGCAGCATTGCAGGGCTTGTAAAGGCCAAGGTGAGTTTAAAAGCCGATCCCATGGTTGACCAGAAAAGTATGGAAATGATTGCCAGGGTATAGGCTCCGGTTTTTGGAGTTTTCATATGTATTTTAACAACCATAAAAGTACGTTAAAAGTTCAATCGGTTTTTTACAAAGTGAGTTTTTGAACCGATGCGCTCTTTTTGTTTGTAAAGTGCTTTTTATCAGAAAGATAGGCTTGGGTATATATTTTCCGAAAAACTTGCACAGCAAGTTTAAGTTAGTAATTTTGCCGCTTCTTTAAAAATAGAATTAAGGGTTTTTAGCATCAGCGTTGTATGCTATATCTCATTCAGACATATGTTAGTAAAAATGAGTCTGGAATAAAAATGCAACCAATAAATATCAACGAAAGTGTATATGAAAAAATTAGCAGTAGTAGCATTTGGCGGAAATGCACTTCTTCGTGGCGACCAGATTGGCACCATTGAAGAACAGGAAAAAAATGCCTTCGATACTTGTGAACGGCTTTTAACGCTCATCGACAGGGGATACAACGTAGTATTAACGCATGGAAATGGCCCCCAGGTTGGGAATATTCTGCTGGCCAATGCTGCCGGCAACCAGGTGTACAAACTCCCCGAAATGCCTCTTGATATCTGCGTGGCTTATTCGCAGGGATTTATAGGTTATATCCTCGAACAACAGCTTCGTAACGTATTGCGCGAGCATGATCTCGATCGCGATGTTATTACCATTATCACCCAGGTGCTTGTGGATCGTGATGATCCTGCTTTCGAAAATCCGACCAAACCCATTGGCCCATACTATACAAAGGAAGATGCAGATCGTATGACAGCCGAAAACGGGAGTATTTTTAAAGAAGACCCACGCGGACGCGGATGGCGAAAAGTAGTTGCTTCGCCAAAACCACTGGTAATCAGCAATCAGCGTTCCATTGAGCGTATTGCCCGCGATGGCCAGATTGTAATTGCCGTAGGTGGCGGTGGTATCCCTGCTTTTTATGTGGCCGAAAACAAACTGCAGGGTATTGATGCCGTAATTGATAAAGACCTGGCTTCGGCGTTGCTGGCCGGAAATGTGAATGCCGATAAGCTTTTCATCCTTACCGATGTGCCAAAGGTTTGCATTAATTTTAACACTCATCAGGAAAAAACAATCGATCGCATGAGTGTGCGCCAGGCAAAACAATACCTGGCTGAAGGACATTTTGCAGAAGGAAGCATGGCTCCTAAAATTCGCGCGGCCATTCACTTTGTAAAACATACGAGCCGCGATGCCATCATCACCTCAGCTGGTTTACTGGGCGTTGATAACGGCGGAACACGCATTTCGATTGTTTAATTCCCTGTTGCGGTTTCCTGTTAAAGGCATACGCTTAAACATTGTAACTTTGTAACGCTTTATTTTCGGCACCCGAATTTTTAAACGCTTTAATTAATAATCTAAAACATATAAATACATGGCTTTCAATCTTAAAAATCGTCATTTTCTGAAAGAACTTGATTTTACTCCACAGGAAATTAAGTTTTTTCTCGACCTGGCTTTCGAGCTTAAAAAAGCAAAATATGCTGGCACCGAGCAGCCACGTTTAAAAGGTAAAAACATCGTTTTACTTTTCGAAAAAGACTCAACCCGCACACGTTGTGCCTTCGAAGTAGCCGCCCTCGACCAGGGAGCACATGTTACCTACCTCGGACCTTCGGGCTCGCAAATGGGTAAAAAAGAATCGATGAAGGACACTGCACGGGTGCTGGGTCGCATGTTCGATGGTATTGAATACCGTGGTTACGGGCAGCATGTGGTTGAAGCTCTTGCCGAATATTCGGGTGTTCCGGTTTGGAATGGCTTAACCAACGAGTTTCATCCTACCCAGATGCTGGCTGACTTTATGACCATGCTCGAACACAGCGATAAGCCTTTAAATAAAATGACTTTTGCTTTCCTGGGCGATGCCAAAAATAACGTTGGTAACTCGCTGATGGTTGGCGCTGCCAAAATGGGGATGGATTTCCGTGCAGTAGCTCCGAAAAGCTGTCAGCCCGATGCCGGACTTGTTGCCACCTGCCTCGAAATAGCCAAGGAAACCGGTGCCAAAATTACGGTTACCGATAACGTGGAAGAAGGTGTAAAAGGTTGCGACTTCCTGTATACCGATGTTTGGGTGAGCATGGGCGAACCTGCTGAAGTTTGGGCCGAGCGTATCAAACTCCTTGCTCCTTACCAGGTGAATATGGATGTTGTAAAGAAAACCGGCAACCCGAATGTAAAATTCCTCCACTGCCTGCCTGCTTTCCATAACCGCGAAACTACCGTTGGTGAAGAAATTTTCCAGAAATTCGGAATGGATGGACTCGAAGTTACCGAAGATGTTTTCGAATCGAAAATGTCAATTGTTTTCGATGAAGCCGAAAACCGCCTGCACACCATCAAAGCGGTAATGGTTGCTACACTCGGATCATAAGTCAGATATTATATCTTATAAAAAGGCTGCCTGAGGGTAGCCTTTTTTATTTTGGTTGAAATGGTGGCAATTCCCGGGTACATCTGGTATTTTCTGAACAGAAATATCTTTGCCCTATAAAGCTGACCGCTATTTAAAATAAAAATTTACTGACATTTGTATTAAATACATTTGATTGTGGAATTGTCAGGTTTTGTAAGTAGTAAATTCAGGTTCTGGTCGTTTATATCCATGGTATTGCTGGTGTTTGTGCATGGTTACAACCTCGATATACGATATATGCAGCCCTGGACCCAGCCCGGGGAGCCAATGACCCTGACGGCTTTTACTGAATATTTCCTGGCGAATGGCATTTTCAGGTTCCGCATCCCGATGCTGTTTATTATTTCGGGATTTTTGTTTGCACTCCACGATCAGAAATCTTACAAAGAGCGCACCCGCAAACGGTTGCGCACTTTGCTTGTGCCTTACCTGCTTTGGAGTACCATCGGGATTCTTTTCACTTTTTTGCTGGAGTCCTTTCCGGCAGGGCGCACGCTGGTGGCAGGCTCGGGGATTGTACAAATTGATGATACCCGTAAATTGCTGACTGACTATCATTGGTATGAACTGCTGTTTCGGTGGATTTTTATGCCAATCCCATACCAGCTTTGGTTCATTAGGGTATTGCTGATATATAACCTGGCTTATCCGGCTATACGCTGGTGTGTTACTCACCCGATTGGTAAATGGATTTTCTTTTCAGTGGCCCTGCTGATGTGGCTTGGAACCATGGGCTTTGTTTTTTTTGAAGGGGAAGGATTGTTGTTTTTCTCGCTGGGTGTATGGATGCAGAAAACAGGATTCAACATTGAACTTCCCGGAAGAAGACTAAATCCAGCCTGGTGGGCAATAATTTTCGTGATATTGGCAGCAGGTAAAACAATACTGGCTTTCGGGGTTATACCTTTGCCGGCAAATGCAATCAAACCGGTGTTATCCTTACTTCATAAAATGGTTGTGTTCAGCGGCCTGGTTGCCTGCTGGTATGGCCTCGATCCGTTGGTGCGCTGGTGTATGGCGCGGCGCTGGTTTACCTGGCTCAGCGCTTTTGCATTTATAATTTATGCCTTGCATGCTCCGCTGGTAGCTTATCTCATTAATCTGGCACTGGCTTGGCTGGCATCCTTGCCAGGCTCGCAAATGCTGGCATTTGTCCTGTTACCCCTTTGCGTAATTACTTTGGCTATAGCGACAGGAGCATTGCTCAGAAAAATAAGCCCAAAAGCCTATGGATTACTTACCGGCGGACGTGGACTGTGAGCCGGAATAATGTTGTACTGTTTCCGAATAACTGCCGCCTAGAATAAGCCTTGTTCGAAGGCTTCAATTAAATGGCCCGAAATGCTGATGTTTGATGCATGAGGCGGAAGCATACCACGTGTAAACCAACCAGCTTCCTTTATTTCATTTTCATCAATTACAATCTGTTGGGTATCGTCGGCTTCGGCTGTAAATCCAAGCATTAGCGAGGATGAAAACGGCCAGGGCTGACTTTTATAATATTTCAGGTTTTTAATCTCGAGCCCGACTTCTTCCTTTACTTCCCTCACCACGGTTTCTTCAATTGACTCGCCTGCATCGACATAACCTGCTATGAGTGCATAAAAATCGCCTTTGTAGTTTTTACCTTTGGCCAACAGTATTTTATTGTTACAGGTAATAGCTACAATCACAGCCGGCGAAATTTTGGGATAAACAACCAGGTTGCACACCGGGCATACCACTGATCTTTCTTCTTTTCTCCTTACTGTTTGCGACCCGCATCTGCCGCAATATTTGTTGGTTGCATACCATGTCATCAACTGGTAACCAACCGATCCTATCCAAGCATGCTCTTTGTTTTCCAGGTTTCGTAAGGTGAAAATATCGTGGAAATTCAAAACCGGATCATTCGCATTTGTCCCGCTTATACCGAAGCAATGGCTATTATGAATTGAAAACAGGAAAACAGCTGATTCAATCTGCCCGCTGAAGTCACTCTTCTTTGGGATTTCAAAACCATTATCCGATGGTTTTAGCAACACCTGGTTTTCGTTATAGCAAAGCAGGTAATCATCGTCTTTTATTTCGCGGCTGTCTATAAATGTATTGTCGAAAATACCCGGGCCTAATTCATTAATCATCTTTATCCTATTTGTATTTTGTATTGTTGATTTTCAGGGTGAAGGTTTGTGTTTTAAAATGCAAAAGTTCACACCCGGTTAATGTATTATTCAGGCTGGTATTTCTTTCTGGTATGCCACAACATCAAGCACCTTATTGAATTTTTCACCCACATTCCTGAAATGAGCACATTTCGTATAACCTGCATGTTCGAATAAGGCAATGCTTCCCAGGTTATCGCCCGAAATAATGCCTACCAGGTTCCTGATACCCGTTCCCCGGGCATTTTCCTCGAGGTATGCAAGTGCAATTTTTCCCAGGCCTTTGTAGCAAAAATCGTGTTTCAGGTAAATGGTTACCTCGGCAGTGCGGTCGTAAGCCTGCCGGTTTTTATAATAGGTAAGGAAACAATAACCGGCCATTTGCTCATCAACCTTTATCACATACGACTTATACCTGGGATGATGCAAAAAAATAAACTCTTTCAGCTGGCTGATGGTAACCGGCTCGGTATGAAAGGTTGCCGTCGAATTTGCAATGTACCAATCGTATATTTCTTTGATCTGAGGAAAGTCTTGCTCTTCAGTTTCGTAAAATGTTGTTTTCATCTGCATTTTGATTTGAATGCTTGTACGCGACGATTGCTTATGGTAAATGCATTAACAACAGGTTTCACAAACAGTAAGCATGCGCGGCCTTACAAAGGTACAGAATCAATATAAACCAGCGTCCACAGGATTATACAGGCCGGTCGCATTTTCGTAGGGGCATTCTACTAACGCTGATAAGGGGTCAAACCTTCTTTCGTTTACTATATAAAACATGGTTGTTTGTTACACGTTGTGTTGGTTTTGTAGCGATATTTTACTGCAAAATAACGCAATGCGGATGGCCTGGTGGGGCACAGTTTTTATTTTTACAGGTCAAAAGAAATATGAAATAATTTGACAAAGTGCTTTTTTGAATGATTTATTTGATATATTTGATAAAAAAAATCTCCTATGAAGAAACTCTACGCTTTAATTGCGCTCTTGTTCCTGGTGAATATGAGCTTACTGGCCCAGAGTGGCGCTGATCTCGACAATTCAAAAGGCACTTCGATGATGCCCATAATTGATGGAATGGAATCCATTGTTAAAGCTGTTGAAGAATCAGCAGTTGAAATAGTGCATATCGAATTCGACCTGTTGTTTAAAGATGCCTCAAGGGAATTATTCCGGAACCTTTCGGCTGACTATACCTACGGTTTTATGGCTTATGGCGATTATCGCATCGGGTCGGTTAAGCTGGAGCTTTATAAACAAAACGGCGACGGATGGACTTACCTTAAATCGAGCGAGCCTGCCGAAGGTGGCTCTATGACACTGATTGCCGAAATTAAGGAAACTGCCCGCTACAAACTGGTGCTTACACCCATGGATATGAAAGAAGGTTATACCGCCGGGCATTACGGGTTGCTGATAATGCACAATTAAAAACCATTTGTTTGCGAACGGAAAATCCGGGTAAAGACAAGCTTTGCCCGGATTTTTTATTTTACCTGGTTTATTGAATCAGGCATTCAGAATATTCGGAATGCTGAACGAAAAAGTGCTGCCAAAGCCGGGTTCGCTTTCCACTTTTATGTTGCCTGCATGCTTTTTTATAAATTCGTAACACAGCAACAGCCCCAGGCCTGTTCCGCTTTCGCCTGCAGTGCCGGTGGTACTTTTCGAAATGGTATCTATTCTAAACAGATTGCTGATAGTTTCCTGCTTCATGCCAACACCGTCGTCGGTTACGCTTACATCAATAAAAGGTGGCGAAACCACGGCCGATACACTTACATTGCCATGAAGTTGGGTGTATTTTATGGCGTTATTGAGCAGGTTACGTACAACGGTATTAATCATGTTATAGTCGAAATAGCCCACACAACTGACCGGCACCTTGTTAACCAATGTAATTTCCTTATTACGGGCTGCCTGGGTAAAAAGTGAGATATTCTGTTCCACTAGCTTGTGGAGGTTGTAATATTTGGGTGTAAATTCGATGGACCCCCGCTGCGAATTGGCCCAAATCAGCAGGTTTTCGAGCAAATCGAAAGTTGTTTTCGAAACATCTTTCATCACGTTAAGCAATTCGTAATACTGCTCCTTGTCTGTTTGAATATCAGGCTCCGAAATTAGCTCAAGCAGCGAATGCATGCTGCCGATCGGGCCGCGCAGATCGTGGGCGATGATCGAAAAGAATTTGTCCTTCGTGGCATTCAGCTCTTCCAGGTCTTTGTTTTTTTGAAGTAAAGCCTTTTCGGCGTGGCGGCGTTGCGAAATATCGCGGGCGCTACCTTGTATGCCTATGATTTCGCCGTTTTTATCGGGTAGTATCCGCATAGTCGTTTCAATCCAGATGTTATGCCCGGCCCTGTGTGGAATCTGGCCTTCGAAGGACATGATCCGGTTGACCCCGGTTTGCCGGTACTGCCCGATATATTCAGTCATCTTGTTTTTCTGGTCCAGCATCACGGATTCCGAAAACAGGGTAATCGATGGCATCTGCATACATTCCTCGTCGGTATAGCCGAAAATGTTCACACATGCCGGACTGATATAAATCAGGTTCAGGTTGAGGTCGAGTACAAATATTACGTCTGTGGCATTTTCGAGAAAAAGTCGTGCACGCTCTTCGCTTCTCTGCAATGCAAGTTCGGCGGCCTGTTTTTGCCTGAGCGATTCAATTAATTGGTTGAACGAGGTTGAGAAATCGCCCATAAAATTGATATGCTGGTTGTAATCGCCTTCGGCTATACACTGCGTTTGCCAAATCATATGGCGTAGGCTTGAGTGTAGTTCTTTGAAAGGTGAAATCAGGAAGTTGGCCTTGGGGGGATCCTGTTCGAGGCTGCCTTTCGAAAGCTGAAGCATAAATTGTGAGGCTTCGGCATGTTTTTCGCAAAGTAAGTTGATACGTTCGTACAGCGCTTTTATTTCTTCCGGCTGCGAACTTATTTCTCCTTCATCAATATTATGTATCGAAGTGGTTGATACTTTTCCGTTCAGTATTCCAGTAATCTTATCGGTAAGCTCTTTTAAAATCTGCAGATCGGTCATGGTGGATGTGTTTCATTACTTTTTAATGCCCCTGTAGTTAGATATCCGGAAACAGGTTGCAGCGGGGCTGCTTACTGAAAGGCTTTAGTTTGAACACACCTTTTTGGGGCCGGCACTACCTCGAACCGGCATACCCTTGCGCCGCTCGACCAGCAATCAATTTCAGTAACATTAAACTCGTGTGAGGTATATTCGCTCATAATCCCTGCTATAAACCCTTCATCGTAATCGCATACCGTTTCATCAGTAACAGGTAAGCCCGAACAATCGAGATCTTCATATACCGTAAAGGTGAAAAGTAATTTCTGCAGATCTGTTTTCTCAACCCGCAGTATACCCATACCCAGTTTTTCGAGTGTTTGCTGCAACTGGGCCACAAAAGCATAAAAGTCGAGTTTTGTATCGAGCAGGTTCCTGCAAAATTCTCTCCCTGCCAGTTTGCCGGCTTCGCGGAAAATCTTTTTCGAGGCTTCACCGCCCAGTTCGTGGCTGAGCACGCTGCGCATGGTGTATTGCATCAGCCGGTAAATCGCAACGCTGGTCTGGTTTCCAAGGTTTGGCCGTCCAAGTGTAATATCACCTATGTCGTCCCATTTAAAATTATAATCGTTTTTGGTCATCATAAGCTTTGTTTACTTAGTGTTTCGAGATTCTAAGGTTGAAGCGTACACGAGCGATAGCGTTCAGCATTGCGATTATCGGCTTGCATGTTAAAGGGCAATCGGTTGCTGAAAAATGAGTAATGATCGTACTGCCAGCCCGACGAGGTATTAGTTCACCGGGCCCTCAGATTTCAGCCGTAAAATTACTTCGAGGCTGCCACTCCCGCTATAGTTGAATTTACAGAATGCCTGTAGTAGTAATTGCTAAAAGTTTGTAGTCGGGCAAGCTACAAAAAAAAGATCGTAAATATTCTGGTGCAGAGCGTTTTACCTGTATTACTTTTCGAAGCTTGAGACATAAATAAGAAAACCACATTGTACCATGAAAGCTTCAGAAATTATGCTGCAGGTTACTCCCACGACGAGTGCTGCCAAAGCTCCCAAATCACGTAAGGTTTCTTTTACAACAATTCAAAAGCTGATCCAGGCTAACAGCCGGATGCGGAAACAGGTCAGGGATATTGTAGACCTGGCGTTGTTCGATTATGCCATCAGGCAGAATATGGAACTTATCAGGTCGGCCCAAAAGCAGGCCGAAAAAGAAACCATCGAGTTGATGATGCTTTTTTCGAAGGGTTTATCGGATGTTAAATTATTCAGCCGACTGGTTCACCGGAACCGGGTAGTGAAAACCCTGGCCCGGCTCGATCTGAAAGACCAGGAGGAACTGGTTAAGCGCTGTATATAGTACATATGGCTGAAGCAATTCATCATAATAATTACACCGGAGTCGATGTTTGATGTCGGATGTTTGATGTGGGATGTTTGATGTTTGAAGCAGACCTGGAAGCTCGAAGACTGCAAAATCTGTAATGCCTGTTCTGTAACCACTCATCTCGCCTCCCCACTTCTTATATTCAACATCCGACATCCGACATCCGCAATCCGCAATCCGCAATCCGCAATCCCTTCACTCCACCGGTATATACCATTTGTTCTCCTTAAGATTGATGCTGCCATGCAGTTCGTCCTGAATCACGCGGTCGGTAATCCACACGCCATGCAACGCCATATTGCCGAATGTATCGATGCCATTCCCCGCAAAACCTGTCCGGGTACGGTGTATATTATACTTTTCCGAAAAAGTACGTCCAAAGGCTTTTTCTATTCCCTTTTTGCCGATCATAAAACCCAGCAACCCGCCCCAGGTAGCCGTAGGGTTGTCGGAATCCCAACCGCAGAGAGCGCCTATTTTTATGGTTTCCCTGATGTCGCCCTTGCCGTAAAAAAGGCTCACCAGGCTGGCTGCAAAGTTAATGCCGGAGGCAAAGCAGCCGTTGCAATACAGGTTGCGCGAAGTGAGCCGGTAGCCGTCGAGCTGCCTTACCTGGTATCGTTCGTACACCGAATCGCGTGCCTGTTCCCAACTGTAACCCGAGTGGTACATGTGTTTTACAAAATTGTACATTTTGCGGGCATACGAGGTATCGGGCAAACATTGCGCGGCTTCGTCGGCAATGTGGTACAGCCGCAGGGCGGGAGGTACCGTGGTATCGGGAAGGGCTGCAAGCGAATACATGCTTACATAAAAAGCGCTGATACAGGCGCTGTTTCCCCGGGCCACCGTGGCGATGGGCAGCGCCGCCATCCTTCGCGCCATATCCGGTCGGGTTGGGGCAAATAACCCGAATATTTCGGTGGTGAGCTGGGCATCAATCATTTCCCATTCCGGGTTGTTCGCCGGGTCGCCGGTGGCAGGCGGAACCATGCCCTGCTGCATAAGGTCGAAGGCTTTCTGGTTGGCTACCCATAAATAATTTTCT